>JANXQR010000717.1 GCA_025353435.1 Acidobacteriota bacterium
CATCTGCGGCCGACGCCGGCAAGAAAGCATTCGTCGTCAACCGCATCGGCGACTTCGGATTTCTGATTGGCATGTTCCTGCTGCTTGGAACGTTCGGCACACTGACATTCACTGACATTGCGGCGGGGCTTGCAGCCAATCCTGGAATGCAGGGTGGCGTTGTAACGGCGATTGCACTTTGCCTGTTGCTGGGTGCGGCGGGCAAGAGCGCGCAACTTCCGCTTTACGTTTGGCTGCCGGACGCGATGGAAGGCCCGACGCCGGTTTCCGCGTTGATTCATGCGGCGACCATGGTGACGGCAGGCGTTTACATGATCGCGCGCACGCACGCGATCTACGACCGGTCGCCTTTCGCGCTCACAACGGTCGCAGTAATGGGCGCAGCAACAGCTCTGTTCGCGGCGACCATGGCACTGGTGCAGACCGACATCAAGCGCGTGCTGGCATACTCGACGGTCTCGCAACTCGGTTACATGTTCTTAGGTTGCGGGGTGGCGGCATATTCAGCAGCGATCTTCCACCTGATGACGCATGCGTTCTTCAAGGCACTGCTGTTCCTCGCAGCAGGCTCAGTCATTCACGGACTCAGCGGCGAGCAGGATCTGCGCAAAATGGGTGGCCTGCGCAAGGCAATGCCCATCACTTTCTGGACGATGACCGCGGCTGTGTTCGCGATTGCCGGATTTCCCCCGCTCGCCGGATTCTTTTCGAAGGATGCAGTCCTTTATGCGGCATTCATGCAAGGTACTAACGGAAAGATCTTCTGGTTCGTTGGACTCTTCACTGCCCTGCTGACATCGTTCTATATGTTCCGGCTTTGGTATCTGGCGTTCATGGGCAAGTCGCGCAGCCCTGAGGTTCATGCCCATGAGAGTCCGTGGTCCATGCTCGGTCCTCTCGTGATTCTGGCGCTACTCTCGATCGGTGGCGGATGGATCGGAGCAGAACGATTTGGGAGATTCCTGGCGTCTTCGGTGGGTGCGAAGGCCTTGGAAGCCGGAAGCGGCCATCTTGAGTTGATCTTGACCGGTGCCGCTGTGTTTGTCGGGTTCTTCGGTTGGTTTATCGCGGACCAACTTTACCGCGCGAAGCCGGAGCGGCCGCACGCGCTGGCGGCCGCTATGTCAGGCCCATACACTCTTCTGGTTCACAAGTACTGGATCGACGAGTTGTATGGCTACGTTTTCGTGAAGCCGCTACTCGCAATCTCGCGATTTTTCCTTGAATGGATAGTGGAGTTCGTCATCCTTGGCGGAGCCGCCTGGCTGCTGGCAGGGACGGCCAGCTTTGGTGGTGCGATATTGCAGAGGTGGCAATCGGGAAGCATTCGCTCGTACGCGGCGTGGTTGGCCGCAGGCGCCGCTGCCCTGCTGTTGTTTGCGCTGGTGCCGTGGACCACCGTACTGGCTGATGTTGGCATTCATCTGAACGTGGCGGGGCACTGAGAATATGAACGCTATCAACGAATCGATTCTCACGTGGATCCTGCTGGTACCGATTGTCGGAGCATTGCTTATCGCGCTGCTTCCCGATCGCGGCAAGCTTTCTGCGTGGATCGCCCTTCTCACCGCCGTGGTAAGTTTCGGACTCACGCTTCATTTGCCGGCGCACTTCATCGTCGGGCACGCGGGATTTCAATTCGAGATCAACAAGCAGTGGATCGATAGCCCGGCGATCTTTTACCACGTAGGCGTGGATGGCCTGAGCCTGTGGCTCGTGGTGCTTACAGGCCTGCTGGCCCCGGTTGGTGTGCTCGCAAGCTGGAATGCGATCAAAGAGCGCCCCAAGGTTTTCTATTCGCTATTCCTTGTGCAGCAAACTGCGATGTTCGGAGTGTTTGTGTCCCTCGACCTGATGGTCTACTACGGGTTCTGGGAACTGTCGCTGGTGCCGATGGCCATTCTGATCGCCATGTACGGCCGCAAGAATGGGCCCAAGGCCGCCATCAAGTTCTTCCTTTTCACGTTCATTCCTTCGGCGCCCTTGCTGGTGGCCATCCTGTGGATCTACGCGCAAACGCGCACGTTCAACTTCAGCGAGTTGCAGATACTGCTGGCCAGCGGATCACTCCCGGCGGGCGCGCTGTTTTGGGTAGCGCTCGCGTTCCTTTTCGCCTTTGCGGTCAAGGTCCCGGTGTTTCCGTTGCATGGCTGGCTAGCTGACAGTTTCAGCGAAGCGCCCGTTGCCATAGCCATGATCATCGCCGGTAAACTTGGCCTCTATTCGATGCTGCGATTCCACGTTGGGCTGTTTCCGGTGCAGACACGCGCGATTGCACCGGTGCTGATCGCGCTCACCGTGATTGGGGTTCTCTATGGCGCCTGCCTGGCCCTTGTGCAGCGCGATTACTGGCGCGTGATCGCCTTCGCCACCTTAAGCCATTTCAGCCTGACAACCCTGGGCATCTATGGCCTTACGCTGACCGGTCGCGACGGCGCCATCTATCAGACGCTCAATGACGGCGTCATTGAAGGCGCACTGTTTCTGCTACTGGGCGTACTGGACACGCGTTACGCAAACAGCCAAATCGCCAGCTTTGGTGGAGTGGCTGCGAAGCTGCCTCGCACCGCCACATTTTTTGTGATCACCATGTTGGCCATGGCCGGCCTTCCCATGCTTAACGGCTTCATCGGCGAATTCCTCATTCTGTCTAGCACGTTCACCGAAATTAGCAAGGGCTGGGCCATTGCCGCGGCGCTCACTATCATTCTTGGCGCTGCTTACGTGCTATGGCTGGTGCAAAGGCTGTTCTACGGGTCGGAGAGCAAGATGACCATAGATACACCGGCGGCAGACTTGCGATTGAATGAATGGGTGGCGCTGGTTCCGCTCGCCGCCCTGATGCTGGTGATGGGAATTGCGCCTTCAATTTGGATGCGGGCAATTGAGAGTTCCGTGACCCAACCTCAGGTCAAACAGACGGCTGAATCGCCGCGCTTAGCAGTAGGAGCGCTTGAGGAGGCCGCCCGATGAACCCAGCCGATAGTCTTCGCATCCTCCCCGAAATCATCCTAACCATCGTAGGCGTTCTGGTGATGCTGATCGATGCCTCACTGCCTCCAGGCATGACCCGTCGACCGATGGGATGGGTGGCGGCGGTCGGCACAACAATCGCTCTATGGGCCAGTTTGTGGCAATTGAACCTCGGAACAGGGACCGGATTTTTCGGAGCAGTCGAAACCAGTCCCTTCACGGTGTTCTTTCATGTACTCATTTGCGGCATCGTGTTGGTGGCTATTCTGCTCGCACTCGACACACTGCCTGAAGAGAGCCACCATCAGGGCGAGTACTACGCGCTAATCGTGTTTGGCGCCGTGGGCATGTGCCTGCTGACCAGCGCTGTGGAACTGCTGGTTGTCTTCATCGCACTTGAAATCTCATCGATCTCGACTTACATCCTCGCGGGGTTCCGCAAGCGGACCGCGCAAGGTCCGGAAGCGGCAATCAAGTATTTTCTGCTGGGCTCGTTCGCCACCGCATTTCTCCTGTATGGCATTGCCATGATCTTCGGCGCCACTGGAACCACGCAAATCTACGAGATTGCGCAACGCGCAACGGGTGCTCAAAACCATTCGCTGGTGGTGTTGGCGCTAATGCTCATGTTGGTCGGGATGCTTTTCAAAGTGTCTGCCGCTCCGTTCCATGTGTGGACTCCCGACGTATACGAAGGCGCGCCGTCGCCGGTGGTAGCTTTGCTCTCCACCGCGCCCAAGGCAGCAGTCTTCGCGCTGCTGCTTCGCGTGACCTACGAAATGCTGCCCAGTCTGCGCTCAATATGGGCGCCACTGCTTTGGGTGGTCGCAGTCGCATCCATGACCATCGGCAACCTGGCCGCGCTGCGTCAGCAGAATGTGAAGCGGATGCTTGCCTATTCATCCATCGCGCATGCTGGCTACTTGCTTGCCGCATTCGCTGGGGCTGGGTCCAGTGGCATCGCCGCCGCGGCGTTTTACACGGCTGCCTACGCGGCAATGAACGTAGGCGTATTCGCGGTGGTGACGCTGGCCAGCGGCTATGATGAACATCTCCCGCTCGTACGCGATTACCGCGGCCTGCTCTATCGTTCCCCACTGCTCGGCATTCTGCTTGTCTTCTTCTTGATCTCGCTGGTCGGAATTCCCTTCACCGGCGGATTCTTCGGAAAGTTCTACGCGCTTTCAGCAGCCGTGGGTGGAGGCGCAATCGCGTTGGCAATTATCGGACTGCTAAACTCCGGGGTGGCGGCAGCTTATTATCTTCGGTTCGCATTTGCAGCAGCACAGGGCCCTGCAGAGGGCGAAGAACCCAATCGAATCTCGCTTCCCCAGGTGGGAATAGCGGTGATGGCAGCTCTGGCGTTCACAACAGGTGCAACACTATGGCTCGGCATAATGCCCAACTCACTGCTTCGCGCCGCGGAATTGGCGGCCCACACTCTGCAGGTGCCGCCAAGCGATGCTCCAACGTCTGACACTAATCCCCGGCAACAGCCGCTTCCCTAGCGGGCAAATGCAGTGGACGTTGGCAGCCGGCCTCCAGCAAATCCTCAAACATGGCTACCGTCAGCTCGTGTATGCGCGTGTGGCGAAAGCGCTCCAAAACCCACTTACGTGCGGCTGCGCCCATCAACCGCCTACGCGCTGGATTGGCAAGAAGCTGCAGCATGGCTTCCGTAATCGCCTCAGGATATCCTGGCGGCACAAGTAATCCAGTCACCTCGGGCAGGACCGCATCCCGCGAACCGGTGGCAAGCGTGGCGATGACGGGAATGCCCGAAGCGGCGGCTTCCAGCACAACATTCGGAAACCCCTCTCGCCTCGTGGGAAGCACCATCATGTCCATGGTCCGATAATAAGCGGCCGTGTCGGAGACAAATCCAGTGCTCACAATGTTTGGATGCTGGTCGATCTGAGCACGAAGGGCTGGCGACAACGCATCCTCCGACTCGTCATACCATCCCACTAGCAATAGCCGGGCTTGTGGCGCAGTCTTCAAAAGAACGCCGAATGCCTGGACGAGTTCCGGAATACCCTTATCTCGTGTCAAACGACCCACGAATCCGATCACTGGCGCATGTACGGGAATACCCAGGCGAGCTTTGAGGTCCGTCGGTCCGGGGCAAAATCTCTCCACATCGACGCCGTTGCTGGATCCCTGCCCCAGCAAACGTAGCTTTTCTTCACCCGCCAATCGCAATGCGAGAACCTGGTAGCGAAGACTCATGCTGTTGCACAGGACAACATGGCAGCAGGCAGCGGCCAATTGCTCCGTTCCGTGTAGGATCCACCGTGTAAGTCCTGAAGCTGTTTCGAGCCGGAGACCACGTAATAAATAAATCCGGCGCGGCACTCCGCATAAGAGTCCCGCCACACTTCCAAGCAGGCCTGCCTTCGGGGTGCTGAACTCGGCAATGTCGGGGCGTAGTCGGAAGAGAGCCTGGACGAGGCGAAATAGCGAAATGAGATCAGACAGCGGAGCGATTCCACGCCGCATGGGAATAGGAAGGGCTTCTACCCCCTCCCGTTCAGCTGTCTCATCCAGCAAGGCTCCAGGGGATGAGATGAGGACCACGCGGAAACCTGATTCGCTCAGTGCACGCAGCCTGCCCGTGAGAACCAGGCACGTCTGCGGATGCGTGATCCCGATCACGATAAGAGGTCGCTCACGCCTGGCGAGCGAGAGTGCGTCAAGGCGTGAGTCTCGTCTGAAACTCCCCATGGGCGGGTCCTGAGATTGCTAAGTTCTATGTGGATGAATGTATCGGATTCTGAGAAGAAACTTAGCAACTGTATCAATTCGCTACAGGAATGATTGTGCGGGAGGTCACGGTTGTATGTGCGGTAACAGAGTACCGTCGTAACTCAGACCATGTCCCCGCGCCCTACCATTCTGTTCCTGATGCCACACCTTGGTGGGGGCGGCGCCGAGCGTGTGATCGCACATCTGGCACGCTCACTTCCATGTGACCGTTTTGTCGTGCACGTTGGCTTGGTGACCCAGAAAGCTTACCCAACGGAAATCCTGCCGCCCGGTGTGCTTCTGCACGAAATTGGCGCGTCTCGAGTGCTCTTTGGAGCGATCGGAATTGTCCGGATGGTACGGCAACTGCGTCCGGACCTGATCATTTCGGGTATGTTTCATCTGAATTTTCTGGTCTTGATGCTTCGGCCCCTCTTCCCGCGAAATACTCGCGTTCTAGTCCGGCAGAATGGCATGTTTCCAGCCAGGGTCGGTCAGTCGGGATCGCGTTTGACGCTCCGGCTTTATCGGACAACGTATTCGCGGGCTAACGGGGTAATCTGCCAAACGCGGGAAATGGCGACCGAGATGATGAGCCTACTCGGCTCAAAGGCTAAGGTTCATAAGCTGCGGAACCCTGTCGACGTGAACGGCATCCGCCAGGTTTCAGAAGGCTCGCCAGGCAAATGGGCTGGCTGTGGGCCTCACGTGTTGGCAGTGGGACGACTCTCCGCCGAAAAGGGATTCGATCTCTTACTAGATGCCTTTGCCGTCGTGCGAACTCAGTTTCCCAGTGCTGAACTTGTGATTCTCGGGCAAGGCGCGGAGGAACATGCCCTGCGAATTCGCTCGACGTCGCTGGGTCTCCGTTCGTGTGTTTTATTCGCGGGATACGCGGCCGAACCTGCCTTGTGGTTTGCCGGTGCAAGCCTTCTCGTCGTCGCCTCCCGTCAAGATGCGTTTCCGAACGTGCTGCTCGAAGGCGCGGCTGCAAGCCTGCCCATTGTTTCAACTCCATGTTCTACCGCGGTTATTGAGTTGCTTCAAAGCCGACCCGGAACTTGGCTTGCGCGGGACGTTTCGAGTGGTGCCCTTGCGAAGTCGCTACTAACTGCGCTAGCCAAACTACAACCGGGCGAGCGGTTCCGACACTCGTGGCTCGAACCGTACGAACTGGGCAACGCAGTCGCGGAGTACATTGCGTTGATTGACGAGACCCTGGCCGGACCGGCGCGATGAACCATCTGGCACTGGTCATCCCCGGGATCGACCGGCTCGCCGGGGCGGAGTTCCAGGTGTTGCAAATTGCGCGTGGCCTGCGCAAGCGAGGGTGGCGAGTAACCGTGCTCGCACTGTCTGGGACCGGAGGCGACGAAGGTCCACGACTGATTAAGGCGGGAATCGAGTTCGTCTCCCTGAAAATGCGAAAAGGGCTTGCCGATCCCGTGGGATGGGTCAGGCTCAACCGATGGCTGGGACGCAACAAGCCTGATGTTCTTCATGCGCATCTTCCTCATGCGGCATGGATCGTCCGCTGGTCACGGCTTCTTGCCCCGATTCGAGTCGTTCTCGACACCGTGCACACCTCCGCGTGCGGAACTCACGGCCGGCAGCTTGGCTACCGGGGCAGCAACTGGCTTGCGGATGCTGTGACTGCTGTCAGTGAGAGCGTGGCAGAGGCTTATTATTCAGCACAAATGGTCGGTGCAGATCGACCAATCGTAATTCCAAATGGCGTGGATACTTCACGCTGGGTGCCGCTTCCGAGAAAGCGCCTTTGGCCCCGTGGGGCGGTGGGTTTCAGTGACGAGTTCACATGGCTTGCTGCGGGCCGGCTGGACCCCGTGAAGAACTATCCGATGCTCCTCGAAGCCTTTGCAATGCTTCCACAGAATGCGAAGCTCATCATTGCAGGAAGCGGGGCGATGGAGAAGGAGTTGCGCGTCTGGTGTTCAGGCTTGGGCCTTGCCCGGCGGGTCAGCTTTCTGGGTTTTGAACGCGATCTACTTTCGCGGATGCAGGCAGCCGATGCCTTCGTGCTTCCGTCGATGTGGGAGGGCCTGCCCACAGTCCTGCTTGAGGCAGGAGCTTGCGCGTTGCCTTCTGTCGCAACCAATGTTCCCGGTTCGCGTGAGGTGCTGGTCGACGGCGAAACCGGTTTGCTGGCCAAGCCAGGCAGTGCATCCGCGTTGGCTGAGACCATGTGGAAGATGATGCGGATGGATTCGGCGGCGCGTGACGACATGGGCCAGAGAGCTCGAGCGCGCGCGGTGGCTCAATTCAGCATGGAGACGGTTATCGATCGATGGGGATGCCTCTATCGTGAGTTGTTGAAAGACCGCCCAACCCGTTCGCGCTGGGGACATTTGCGCAGCAAAGCTGTTTAAGACCGGTGCCGATGGCGCCGAAAGCGGAATGCGACCTGCCACAAAGCCAGTCGCTCATGCAGACGCTCAGACAGGCTCAGAGGAACGGATGCAAACCTCCCAATGACTTCATCGAAGGATGTGAATTGGTCCCGATGCTTCTTGAGAAAGACTTTCAATTCATTGAGGCGTTGAGGCCCCGTAGAGTTGGGATGAATGCAAATGGTCCACAGTCCCTCACTGCGGCTCACCGGTCCCCAAAGCTGCTGCGGGATCCACGTAACCCCATCGCGCAGGAAGGGGACGCGAGCAAATCCGTCGGAAAGGTGGGGCAGACCTTCTTCGCGAAGAGCGCGCAGAGTGATCCGGTCGAAGCTGTGGTTGGGCGCCACGAACAATCTCGGATTAAGCCCTCGTCCCCGAAGCAGTGCAAGGCCGGAGCGGATTCGACTGCATTGTTCCGCGAGCGGATGACCGGCGAACTCCGACCGGCGGTGAAGGGGCACCAGGCTTTTTGTTCGACTCGTACATAGGTGCTGGTACCCATGCAGCGCGATGGTCCCGCCTTCACGCTGCATCGCGCATATGTCCTCCCAGAAACCCTCATCAGGCGGTGACATACACAGAGCGTAGTCCTGGTTATCGGGGACTACCGCCAGGATCGCGCGAATTCCAAATTGCCTTATCAGTTCGCGCACCGCGGACCAGTGTTTCGGGCTTACGGTCGGGCAGAGGTCGTCGACTCGGAGCAAGTACTGCGCGGGTCTGGGAAGTGGTTGCATCTTTCGCGCCTTTCACGCCTTTTGCTAGCGTCCCGTATTCGGGATCAACTTACGATCGATTGCGCGCCTTCGGCCTTAGCCAACATCCAGCGCGCACTGAACCAAAAAAAGGCACACGTACTGACGGTCCAGAGCGAGGTGGCTAGCGCCAACCCCGCGACACCCATGAACCGCATCAGCACGATGTCCAGAACAATGTCGAGTAAGAGATTAAGAATTCCGCAATAAAGAATGAGATCGGTACGCCGCATGGCCAGTACAAAACGGTAGTAAACGCGGCTTACAGCAAAAAATGGAATCTGTATGGCATACACGGCCAGCACCGGAGCAACTGCGGACGTATCCCGCGATGAGAAAGCTCCGTGTTGAAGTGTTAAGCGGACGAGCAGATGCGCGCTCAAAATTATAGCCGCCGCAAGGGGGATTGCGATTGCCGCTGTCAGGCGCGTCCAGTGACGAAGCGTCTTTCGACACGCCTGCCAATCCTTCTCTGCCACCATCATGGAGAAATAGGGTGTTAGTGCCGACGAGACCGCGCCTGCCAGCAGCGTTACCACGACACCGACGAATCGGCCAGCGAAGACGAGCGTCGAGACGCTGCCAGCAGGCATGCTTGCCGCCATCGCCTGGTCTATAATCAGCCCTCCTGACGCCACCACTGAACTCAACAGGACAGGACCGTATTGGTGCGCCACTTCGCTGGTGGCCTCGCTCATTCCGTACCAGCGGAACCGGAGGGGATAACCATTCGAACTCATGCGCCATGCCACCAAGCCCGCGTGAGCAGCCGTTCCGACGGTAGCGAAAATCACCAAAGCCCATATGCCGAGTTGACCGTGCAGAAGCAGCGCACCTGCCACAACGCAGAGGGGAATGACCCCCGGCACAAGTGCCGGCAGCGCGAACCGTTCCACAGAATTCAGCACCGCGGTGCAGTTGCTGGCGATGCCGGTCAGAAGCACCATTGGAAGCAGGGCCCAAAATAGGTGAAGAGATAGCTCGAACTTTGCGGGAGGAAAACTCCATGTCAGCAAGGGGAAAAAACGGCGCGCAAAAATCCCCATGATGACGCAGGCGAAGGTTAGCAGCAAGCACATCCACAGCGTGGAATTTGAAAGCAGTTCCTGGGCCTTTCTCTGCCCTTCCTGTAACCGCACCCGCACAAGCGTGGGGATGAGCACCTGGTTCATCGATTCTGCGAAGACGTTGACCAGCAGATTGGGGATGAGAAACGCAGCAAGAAAAGCGTCCATGGCGTCAGAACGGCCGTAGACCCCGGCGACTAAAAATTCCTTGGAGGTGGATGCGAGCTTAACGATAATTCCCGCAAGCGTTACGGAAACCGCGGCGCGCAAAATTCTTCGATTCATGGTGGGTGTGCCCGGAGCGACACCGTTATGACCCAAAGAGCCATCTGGAGCAGGGATAGGCGCAGCGATCAAACCACTATCTCCGCGGTTCGAGGGGTAGCGATGGGGCGTGATTCTGGCTCAAATTGGAGCGCCATAGTGGCAGGCGACTCAAGGGTCAGGCGGGAGGCGACCGCGATCAAAGCCAGCAGGAGCCACGTGCTTCGACTGCCGTGCACAGTCGCCACGATCGAAGACACGATAGCAACGATCAGCGCGATTCCGAAGCCGATTCGGAGCGCGCCACCCATCAGCAGCACACGGCGCGAGGCGGCAATCACGATTCCCACCGCCAGAGCGAGGGCTACGAGGCCTCCTTCGACAGCCAGCGAAAGAGCCGTGTTATGGGCCGTGTCACTCTGCGCCAGCCGCGATGCAGCGACGAACGACCCTGCGCCCGATCCAAGCAAGGGCGCATGCGCGAATGCTTGCCATCCTGCGGCCCAGATGTTGATTCGTTGATTCAGATCACCGCCCATAAGTTGTTCTGGAATGGTGGCGATTCGGGCGATAGTTTCGCGCGGTACCATGAGCCAGAATACGAATGCAGTGGCGGGCAGCGCCGCAAGTGCGCCAAGAATCGCGCGAGCATAAGGTCGCACAATTAGAAATCCGCAACCTAAGATGGCAAATGATGCGGCAACGACTCCGCTGCGCGAAGCCGTCAGCACTACACTCGCCAATCCCAACGGGAAATAGCCCAACGCCAGGGCTCTTCCCCACCAACGGCGCTCTGAGCGAAGCAGGAGCGCGGCCATAGGAAAGCCCAGGTTGAGGAAGCGAGCCATATCATTTGGGTCCTGTCCTTCTGCGACAAATCGGACTTGATCCGCCGAATTCGGCGAAGCATAATTTGCGAAAGTGAGTGCTGCCAGGACCCATGATCCAGCAACGTACGCGCCCATCACGTCGCGCAGATCTTCCGGCTTTTCCGCCAGTTCCCAGATGACCCAGACCGACATCATTACCTGTGCATAGGCGCGGACGCTTTCAATTGTGGTTGCTGCATCAACGCTCCAGAAATAAGAACAGCAGAACCAGAGAAAGAGCGCGAGTACGAGCCATTGCACAACGCCAGGCGTGCGAATCCGGCCTGCCTGCAAAATCGCGGGGACGATGGCCAGCATCAGGAGCAGGCCGGCCACGCGGGCAACGTTCCCGAGCGGCGCATCGAAATCGAGCGAATCTTCCCATGGGACGGTGAACGCAAAAATAAGGAGCAAGGCCCAGGCGATCCTGCGCATGGCTTAAAACCTCTGCGAGTAAACAAGGCCCGCGTAGATGCCGACCCCGGCGGTGGACTGGACGACTGATTCCATGGTGCGGTTCCATAGGTTTCTCGCGGCCGAGTCGGGCACGAACAGAATGTCGTGCTCGCCAATCGGCACGTCGGGATCCTGCCCTCGCAGAATGCGCTTCAAGTTGAGAGTGGTGACCGTGCGACCTCCGCCTGCCTGTTCGCGAATCAGCAACGTCTTATTCTGTGCCGCATTCAGGCTTGGCCCCCACGCGAGCGACACTGCCTGAAGCACCGTCATCGGCTGGCCTGGCTCCAACGCAAACCCACCAGGTCGAATCACGTCTCCCACCACGTAAACCAGCCCTGCGCGGCTCATCTGCACGGTGTCACCCGGCAGGAGTTCGGGGTTGTGCAACTCGTCCGCGTTTGCTCCGCTTCGGTCCAGCGCAACCACATGGGCGCCCCCAGGAACATCGCGGTGGTAGATGTAAGCAAGCGTTCCCGCGGCTGGACTCGTTCCCGCAGCTGCCGCAATCACATCGAGCAATCTGTGATGCGTACCGTAGGGATACACGCCCGGGTGCACTACTTCACCGAGAACGCTCACGTCCTGACCCACCGACGAGAGCACGAGAACGGTAACTTGTGGATGCCTGAGCATGCCCCGGTCCAGGAGCACGGATTCAATAGCGTGAGCGGCCTGCGACTCGTCCTTGCCGAGCAGCATGACCTCTCCAACCAGCGGCAGATTAGCGGATCCCGAAGCCGTTACTCGCACCGTGGAATGGAACTCTGGCGTGTGGGATTCGCTCACATCGAGCATGTCCCCGGGCGCAATGGGAGGAGGAATCGTTCCCGCCAAGTTCATCCCAAGCGTCGGCGGAACCGAGGGAGCCGCGGCATATCCATTCCAGGTTGCGGGGGCGTCTTTTGGATTTGGCGCAGATCGAGTATCACGGCTTTGCGGAATCCGCGCGACCCCGGCAGGCAAGCCTGAGGTGCTGGGAGTTGGCGCCTGCGCTTGTGCCCCGAGTGCACAAGCTGCGATGGCCAGCACGGCAAGAATCATTCCGCCGGAGGAAGGCCGGAACGACTCAATTACGAATGCGGTTCCGACAGCCAACCAGGCCGATACAAACAAGGTGATGGACAGGAACAGAACCATATTGGGAGTCGATGGCTTTGCCGGAACTCGAGCCGCATCGACCACGCTGAAGTCTGGGTTCGGCACGCCTGCCGCCAGCCGTGCCTCCTCCGCTTTGCCTTGCACACGCAAGTACAGCGCGCGGCTGGCATCAGCTTCCAAGCGCATGCTCTCGTATTGGATGGCCGCCGCATTCGCCTGCAAACCGTCCAGAGTTCGCTCGTCCAGGCTCTTGTGCAGCATCTGTTCTCGATCAACTGCAGTGTGCCACGCGTTCAAGTAGCCTTCCCTCAACTTGTCATCCGACGTCTTCAACTGTCGGTCGAGATCCCGCAACTCCTCGCGAATCTCCAATACGCGCGGGAAGTTTGGCCCACGCTCGAGACTTAACTGCGCCGCTTCTTCGTCCAACTGACCGCGCCGAGTATGTATTTGTCGGAAGGCCGCAATCGAAAGATTGCCGCTTTCGCCCTGGATGCGCGGATCCGAAGCCATGACCAGTTCCGGATCTCCATTGGAAGCCGCGTGAAACTCCGCCTCGCGCAGGATTCTATCTGCACTCGCCGCCGCGAGCGTACGCCCCAGTTCGTCCACTTGCAGCAAAGCGGAAACGTGCTGCACCGCGCCCGCCTGGCCGTTCGACAACGTCTCCGGCGTAATTAAAATACCGTGCTGCTTTTGAAAATTGGCCAGGCGTTCGTCGTCGTGGTCGGCGCTCGCTTTGAACACCTTCAACTGGTCATTGAGCCAACCCGCAGCCTGACCCGTCGCCTGCACCCGTCCAGCCGTTTCCTGCTCCTCATAAGCGTGAATTAGCGCGCTCACCACGTTGGCGGAAAGTGTCGGATCCCCGCAACGAAAGTCAATCTCCAACAGGAGCGTGTGCGGAATGGTGCGCACATGCAAGCGGTCCTGAAAGCGCCCGAGAAGATACGCCTCGGCCTCAGGGGTTGACGCATCGGTGCGAAATTGAGGGAATCGCCGCGCAAATTCACCGGAGAAGGCCGCAGCACGGTATAGCTTCATATCCAGAATCACGCGCCAGGCAATTTGGTCGCTCCTGAACAACGTGGCGAGCGTCTCCAACTGGGTCTGTCCGGACGCAAGTGACCCGGAATACGCGCCGTTTGGTTCATCCAGATGGAGCGAGGTCGCCGGAGAGGTGCGCAACGCCAATCTTGCCTTTGATTCATATTGTGGCGGAGCCAGCAGACAGTAAATCACGCAAATAAGGAGAGAGCCAGAGACAATCGAGAACACCAGGCGCCGCCGCCTTGAAAGAACCGGCCACGCAGATTGAAGACTCATGGATGAATCCGCGCGCGCTGCTGGAGGCAACGGCGAGGAGTCGATGCGACGGTCATGAGCGTGTCCGATTGCAGGAGCATCGGCCAAGGTACGGCAACCTCACCACCAAGATTTTTGTCCGGCGGGAGATGCAGTCAATACGCGCAGGTCATCCGCCGAGGATTCCTCAGAAGTGTCCATCGCGGGCCCATTGTTTGTTGGTGAGTTACATCACAGTACTCTGGGAAACGAACCGCTCCGTCGATGTCGACCGATACCACTCCAGCGTGCGCCGGAGGCCTTCCTCAAAGTCGACCTTGGGCGCGTACCCTAAAAGCTCCTTTGCAAGCTGAATATCGGCGAGTGAATCGCGGATGTCCCCCGCGCGCGACGGGGCATAAGCGGGAGCTCCGCCGTAGCCGGTGAGTCCGCACAGGAGCCTGAAAGTCTCATTGAGGGTTATGCGGGACCCGGTCGCCGCATTCATCATGGCCCCTGCTACCTTTTCAGCCGGCGCCGCAGCAGCCAGAAGATTCGCCTGCACCACATTCTCAATGTAAGTAAAGTCGCGGCTCTGCTGTCCATCGCCGTAGATGGTGGGCTGCTCGTCAGTCAGCATTTTTCTGCAAAAGATGGCGAGCACACCGGAGTAATGCGAGGCGGGATCCTGATATGGCCCAAAAACATTGAAGTAACGCAGCACCACGGTTTCCAGTCCGTAAACACGCCAGAATGACCGCATGTAATGCTCGCCCGCTAACTTGGCCACCGCGTAGGGCGAGATGGGATCGGGCGCCATATCCTCTCGCTTAGGCAAAGTTGGCGATTCACCATAAGCCGAAGAAGATCCGGCATACACAACACGTCGCACACCGGCTGCCCGCGCAGCCACCAACACATTCAGGGTCGCGTCCACGCAGTTCACATTGGTGCTCACGGGGTCGGCCACGGAACGCGGAACCGACGCCAGGGCCGCTTCATGGAACACGACCTCGACACCGGCGCAAGCCGCCGCACACGTAGCCGGGTCCGCCAGATCACCTTCAATAAATTCCATTTCCTCGAGCCCGCGAAGATTCTCGCGCTTGCCGGTGATGAAGCTGTCAATGCCGCGTACTGTCTCGCCGCGAGCCAAAAGCTCTGCCGCAATCGATCGGCCTATGAATCCCGCCGCACCCGTTACCAGATACTTCGCCATCCCGTACTCCTTGCCACGTCGAGCCGCCGCACAATCCCCAGAATACAACCCGCCCGGCATGGCTCCATGCATCCCCCTACAGTGCCATTGCTCCTGACACGCCCAGGCGTACAATTTTCCACATGACCTCCCTCGCAGCCGGCATCACGCTGGCAGAACTAAAGCTCCGTATAGAGTCCCGTGAGGCCCGAATCGGCATCGTCGGCATGGGCTATGTAGGCCTGCCGCTGGCTCTGTTGTTCAGCAACGAGCGCTTCCGCGTCACCGGATTCGACATCGCGGCCGACAAGGTGAATACCTTGAATTCCGGCGGCTCCTACATTGTCCGCATCTCGCCTGAATCCATCCAGGAGGCCAAGAAGGCTGGCTTCCGCGCCACGTCTGACTACTCCGAGATCACCGCGATGGATGCTATCATCATCTGCGTCCCAACCCCGCTGAACGAATACCACGAGCCGGATCTGAGCTACGTGACTGGTACGGTCCACTCCATCGCGCCCCACATCCGCGAAGGACAGCTGATTGTGCTCGAAAGCACCACTTATCCAGGCACCACCGACGATGTGGTCGTTCCCATCCTCGAAAAGAACAACCTCCGTGGGCTCAAGGTCGCACACAACGACGGCGAGGCGGGCGTTCATGTCGCTTTCTCACCGGAACGCGAAGATCCCGGCAATGACACGGTTGCGCGCCACGATATTCCCAAGGTAGTCGGCGGCTGCGGACACGTGGCATTTGAGCTGTCTTCAGCCATGTACGGCTCCATTTTCCGCCGCGTTGTGGCGGTCAGCAGCCCAGCAGCGGCGGAGATGACCAAGCTGCTCGAGAACATCTATCGCTGCGTGAATATCGCACTGGTCAACGAGCTCAAGCAGCTCTGCATGCGCATGGGCATCGATATTCATGAGGTAATCGACGCCGCCAAAACCAAACCCTTCGGCTTCCAGGCCTTCTATCCCGGCCCGGGTCTCGGCGGCCACTGCATCCCGATCGACCCGTTCTACCTGTCGTGGAAAGCCAAAGAATACGACTTCCGCACCCGCTTTATCGAGCTGGCTGGCGAAGTAAACACCGCCATGCCCTATTTCGTCATCGAGCAAACCGCAGCCGCGCTTAACGAGCGAACCAAGGCTATCAAAGGATCGAAGATTCTGGTTCTCGGCCTCGCCTACAAGCGCGACATCGACGACCTCCGCGAATCGCCCTCGCTCACCATCATCGAGTTGCTCCGTGAAAAGGGCGCGATCGTGTCCTATAACGACCCGTTCTTCCCCACCGTCGGCCGCGGACGCCATTACGACCTCAACATGACCAACACACCGCTCGACGATCTCGGCCAATATGATGCCGTCCTGATCGTCACCGACCACACCACTTATGACTATCCAGGTATTGTCGAGCAGGCCCAGCTTGTTATCGACACCCGCAACGCTACCAAAGGCCTGGAGTCGCCGAATATCGTTCGCTGCTAGCAACTCGTGCAAAAGGGCCTATTTGCAAACCCGAGTGAGGTAAATCACTGACTTCGTTGCCTCTTGCATGCGACATTCTTTCTAAGCAATCGCTAAACCTGATGGGGTCCTGGAGCCGGAACGCACTTCCCGGTGCTGTGTTCTGTTCTGGGATCCCATTTAGGTCCAGGGTTGCGCTCTCGGATAGATACACGGGCTCCACAAGCACGAAAGAATGGCTCTCGGACGTGCTTGCTATCGACCTACTGCGATCCGGCTTCGGCCGGATTCGCATGACACTGACGCTTACCTGATGCTTCGTTCACTATAGAACCCAATCGGGGCCTGTCAGCTAGCTTTGCTGCAGGCCCATTTTTCTGTCTGCGAGAAAATCCGCCAGGCATTACTTCCCTACTAATACTCCGCTTCTCTGGGGCCGCCTCCCCACGACGATCACCAGCTCCGTCGTGTATCGTGAGGGGGTTGGATTATGACTTCCCTCTCCGCCACGCTGGCTGAACCCCAATCCTTTTCGCTGGTCGAGAAACTCCTATTTCTCCTCCTCGTTGCCGCCTCCGGAGTTCTCTTCTGGCGCCGTTTCGGGCCTATACTCCGCAAAATTCTCCACTCCCGCAAAGACCCCGACTTCCACCTTTCTCCCATAGGCCGCCGCGTATGGGATTTCTTCTGGGAAGTCATCTGCCAGGCCAAAGTCATTCAGCAGCGTCCGCTGCCAGGGCTCGCCCACGCTTTTGTGTTCTGGGGATTCTGCGCCTTCGCCCTAGTGACCCTCAATCACGCTGCAGTCGGCTTGGGCATCGGCTTTCTCGATCCCGCATCGTGGATCGGCCGCACCTACTTTTACCTTGCGGACGCCTTCGCGATCGCATGCGCAGTCGGTATTTTCGGCCTATTCGTGCGCCGATTTCTGGTGCGACCGCGCTGGCTCGGCAGTAAGGTCTCCTGGGAGTCAGGCTTTATCGCGGGCCTTATTTTCGTCTTAATGGTGACCTATCTTGGAGCCTTCTTCACCACCGATGCCGCGCCAACCGCCCGCATCTTGTGGTGGATTCACACCCTCACGCTTTTGATCTTTCTCCCGCTCATTCCACACACCAAACATCTGCACCTGGTGCTCAGCCCGGCCACCATCTTTCTCTCGCGCGACGGCTTCTCGCAGATCCCCCCGCTGGTCGGCGATGAAGACTTCGGCCTCGTCACCGGTAAGGACCTGACCCAGCTTGTGAGCCTTCAGGCCTATTCCTGCGTCGAGTGCGGCCGCTGCAGCGAGCACTGCCCCGCCACCAACACCGGCAAGCTGCTCAACCCCAAGGAAATCATCCTCGGCGTGCGCGCCTACCTGAATGAATTCGGGCCGGCATCTGATGAGCAACTACTCGGCAAGCACAACTCGCAGGAAGCAGTATTTCAGTGCACTACTTGTGGCGCGTGCGAATTCCAATGTCCTGTCGGCATCGAACATCTGCCCATCATGATTGGCCTGCGCCGCGGTGCGGTAAATACGGGCGCGTGGGAAAACGACTACGGCGGCAAGCTCTTCAACCAGCTCGAGCGCGGCTCAAACGCACTCGGAATCAGCGCGCTCGAACGCGACAAATTCATTCAAAAGACCGAGCTGCCCATCTTCGACGGCACGCAGGAATACTGCCTGTGGCTCGGCTGCATGGGCGGCTACGACCCCAAAGGCCGCGAAATCATTGCATCGTTCGCTCGCGTGATGAACTACCTCGGCACCAGTTACGGCGTCCTCAAGAAAGAGAAATGCACCGGCGACCCCGTCCGCCGCCTCGGCAACGATCTGCTTTTTCAGCAACTAGCCGAAGAAAACCTGAAGGCCCTCGCGCAGAACAAGGTCAAGAAGATCGTCTCCATCTGCCCCCATTGCGTGCGCACCATCCAGGAAGACTGGAAGGCATACGGCACGCCGCCTGAGATCGAGCATCATAGTGAGTTTATGGCTCGATTTGCCGGTCGTCTTCCCAAGCAGAAATCCGACGAAAAAGTAGTCTTTCACGATCCCTGCTACCTGGGCCGCTATCGCAATGTCTACGACGAGCCGCGCGAACTCGTGCAACTCAGCGCCACGCTGGTCGAAGCCCCGCGCCACCGTGAACGCAGCTTCTGCTGCGGCGCCGGCGGCGGCCTCGCCTTCCTTGGCGAAGAAACCGGTGAACGCGTGAGCCATGTCCGCGCGCAGGAACTCGTCGCCACCGGAGCATCAACAGTCGGCACAGCATGCCCCTTCTGCAACACCATGTTTCGCGATGCGCTCGCAGCCAGTGAAAAGCCACCACAGCTACTCGACATCGCGCAATTAGTCGCGCGCGGATTACCGCCTGTCGCGCCTACATCTAACGGAGTTTCCAAAGCATGAAAATCATAGTCGCCATCAAACAAGTCCCGGAACGCGATGCACACATCCGCATCGACTCCTCCGGCAAATGGATCGAAGAATCCGACGTGCAGTACGCCATGAACGAATCCGACGCCTACGCCCTCGAAGAAGCCCTCCAACTCAGGGAGAAGCATTCGGGCGAAGTCATTGTCGTCAGCGCCGGCCCTGAGCGAGTGGGCACGACCATTCGCGAAGCTCTCGCCAAGGGTGCCGATCGCGCCATTCACATCGACTGCAACGACCTCAACCAGCGCGACGCTCTCGGCGTAGCCCGTCTCATCGCCGACGCGATCCGTCCTGACAACGCCGACCTAATCCTCACCGGCCTGCAGTCTGACGATCTCGGCTACGGACAGACCGGCGTCATCCTCGCCGAACTCCTTGGAGTGCCCCACGCCACGCTCATCCTCCACGTGGAAAAGACCGACGCAGGTCTTAAGGTCAAGCGCGAACTCGAAGCCGGCTTCTTTCAGGAGATCGAGCTTCCCCTCCCCGCCGCGCTCACCATCCAATCAGGCGGCAACAAGCTGCGTTACGCCACACTGATGGGGATCAAGAAAGCGAAGACCAAAGAAATGCGTGTCGTCACCGCGGCCGCACTCGACGGCGCGCCAGTCGCGGTGCTCGACGGAATCGCCCACCCCAAGAAGCAGCGCTCCACCCAAATCATTCCCGGCGACGCAAAGCAAGCCGCCGCAACCTTGGTGGAAAAACTCAAGTTCGAGGCACGCATTCTATGAGCGGCATTTGTGTAGTTCTTGAAGAACGTGACGGCCGCATAGGCCGCATCAGCTGGGAAGCACTCGCGGCAGGCAAGCTCCTCGCCGCGCAATCTGGCCAGCCAGTCAGCGCAGTCGTTATAGGCGCCTCCACCGAGTCCATTGCCAATGAAGCCGCCACGAAAGCCGTCAACAATGTCATCCGCGTTGAGCATCCTCTGCTCGCGCACTACACTTCCGACGGCTATACGATTGCCCTGCATCAGCTGATCGAAAAGGAAAGCCCCACCGCAGTCGTCTTCCCGCACACCTACCAGGTGCGCGACTTTGCTCCCGCGCTCGCCGCACGCATGAATGAAGTGCTCATTGGCGATGTGGTCGCGATCGGTGAAGGGCCTGTCTTCACGCGCCAGTTACTGCAAGGCCGCCTCGCCGGAAACTATCGCCACCAGGGCAGCGGCCCCTGCTTCGTCTCCGTTCAGGCCGGAGCCTTTCGAGCCGATGCCATTGAATCAGGTTCCGCCGAAGCCACCAACTTCACGCCCACCATCGACGCCGCGCAGATTCGCACCGAGCCAGGCGAGCCATTTCGCGGATCGGCGCAGACCGTCGACCTGGGCTCTGCACCATTGATCGTGAGCGTGGGCCGTGGCATCAAGGAAGCCGACAACCTTCCCATCGTCCAAGAACTCGCCACCGCTTTGGGTGCGGAGCTCGCCGCCTCGCGCCCCATCTGCGACAACGGCTGGCTGCCCATGGAGCGCCAGGTCGGCAGCTCCGGACAGACCGTATCTCCCAAGCTCTACCTTGCTGTCGGCATCTCCGGCGCCATTCAGCACCTCGTCGGCATGAAGGGCTCACAATGCATCGTGGCCATCAACAAGGATCCCGACGCACCAATCTTTGAAGTTGCCGACTACGGTATCGTCGGCGACCTCTTCGAAGTGGTGCCCGCGCTCACTGAGGCAATCAAAGCCGCAAAAGGGTGACGTTCCCGAACGTCACTTACCTTTTCTGAATTGCGCTCGAATGCTCTCTGACCTATGCTGGAGGCACATGGACTACTCGAAGATCATTACCATCGAGCCAGGAACACGCAGCGGAAAACCCTGCATTCGAGGCATGCGGATCACGGTTTACGATGTCCTCGAATACCTGGCTTCCGGCATGACTGAGGCGGAAATTCTAGCTGACTTCCCGTCCCTCAATGCCGAAGACATTCGTGCGTGCCTCGCCTTCGCCGCCGATCGTGAACGCAAGTACGAGATTCTTTCGGCGTGGAACTGCTGCTCGATGAGAATCTGTCACCGCGCTTGATCGGGGCGCTAAGCGATCTCTACCCTGGATCCTCGCATGTTGAAGACTGTGGCCTGCTCCGCTCTCCCGACGATCAGGTCTGGCACTCCGCAGCGGAGAACGGATTCAATATTGTCACCAAAGACTCCGACTTCTCCGAACGCAGTGTCTTGGATGGTTGGCCTCCCAAGGTGATCTGGCTGCGCATCGGAAACTGCACTACTGCCCGCGTGCTGGCAGCACTTCGCGATCGGGTTGAACAACTCCGCGTATTCGTGGATTCCGAAACGGAGAGTTGTCTGGTACTCTCCATTCCCCCAGCGAAACACATCTAGGGCGCGAACCCGTTGCCCTGATGTCGCCGATTGCACACTTGCGCTCCCGTCGCATTCCGCGCTATCGTTCGTTCTTCCGATGAACTGAACCCGAGGGCGCAATGTTTCTTCCGCAGACCTATCAGGCAGCACTCTTCCTCATGATCCTCAGCATGCTCTGTTGGGGATCGTGGGCAAATACGCTCAAGCTCTGCCCGAATTTTCGCTTCCAGCTCTTCTACTGGGACTATGTCATCGGCCTCGTGCTTGGCGCCTTCGTCTGGGGATTTACCGCCGGCAGCTTTGGCCACAGTGGCCAATCTTTCCTGGCCGACGTCCTTCACGCGCCGCTCCACGCAATGGTGTGGGCAGCCTGCGGCGGCATCATATTCAACGTCGCCAACCTGCTTCTCGTGGCAGCCATTGATGTTGCCGGTCTCGCCGTCGCCTTCCCCGTCGGCATCGGACTTGCTCTGATCGTCGGCACCGTTTCGAGCTATTTCGTACACCCCGCAGGCAATCCTCTGCTCCTGTTCGGCGGCGTCGCGCTAGTCACCCTCGCTATCATCCTCGACGCTGCCGCTTACCACAAGCGTGAGAGCACGGCGAAAGCCACGTCGACGCGTGGCATCGTGCTCTCGCTTATCGCCGGCCTGCTCATGGGCAGCTTCTATCCGCTGGTGGCGCGTGCCATGGCCACCGATCCCGGCCAGCCCGGCAATCCTGGCGTCGGCCCTTACGCCGTGGCCCTCTTCTTCGCCATCGGCGTGCTCATATCCACCATCCCCGCAAACCTGCTGCTGATGGCGCACCCCCTTGATGGCAGGCCACCGGTCGACGGCGGCGACTACGGCCGCGCCCCAGTCAGCTGGCATATGGCCGGAAGGATCGGCGGTTTCATCTGGTGCACCGGCGCCGTTGCCAATTTCGCAGCATCGCAAGCACACGTGAGCATCGGCCCCGCTGTCAGCTACTCCATCGGCCAGGGAGCCACCATGATCTCCGCCTGCTGGGGCGTTTTCGTCTGGCATGAGTTCGCTGGCGCTCCGCGTTCCGCAAAGCTCCTGCTCGTCTTCATGTTTCTGTTTTTCATACTCGGCCTCGGCACCATCGCCATCGCACCGCTCCACTAAACAAGGCCCAATATGACTCAATCGCGCAAACCTATCGTTATCGTCGGCAGCGTCAGCATGGACATGGTGACCTGCACGCCACACATTCCGGCCGTCGGTGAAACCGTCATCGGCACAAGCTTCTCAACCACGCCTGGCGGCAAGGGCGCCAACCAGGCAGTCGCCGCCGCTCGCCTGGGCTACTCGGTGCAAATGGTCGGCAAGGTTGGCACGGATAGTTACGCCCAGCCTCTGCTCGAAAACCTCGCTCACGCAGGCGTTGGCATCGCATCAATGGGCCGCTTCGATGGATCGTCAGGCCTCGCCCCCATCTTCCTCGCGGACAACGGCCAGAACAGCATCATCATCGTGCAAGGCGCCAATGGCGATGTCGATCCCGCCTTCATCGATCAGCATGCCGATATCATTCGCTCCGCTGGCATGGTTCTCTGTCAGCTGGAACTGCCGCTGGAGACCACCCTCCACACCATCGAACTCTGTGCCTCGGCCGACGTTCCAGTCATGCTCGATCCTGCGCCTGCTGCGCCATTGCCCGGCGTCGTTTTCACGCAGGTCGCTTGGTTCACTCCCAACGAAACTGAAGCGGCGCTCTACGTCGGCGAAGATCTGAGTGTCGAGGAAGCCGCAGCCCATTTGCTTGGTCGCGGCCTGCAAGGCGTGGTGCTCAAGCGCGGTTCAGAAGGCGCATATGTTGCCACCAGCGATGGTCAAGCCGAATGGGTGCGAGCGTTTCCGGTCGAGGCCATCGATACCGTTGGAGCCGGCGATTGCTTCAACGGTGCGTTCGCCGTAGCCCTCATGGAAGGCCGCGATCCCCGGGCCGCCGCCAGCTTTGCCTGTGCCGCTGCCGCTATCTCCGTGAGTCGCCGCGGCGCGCAAGCTTCCGTGCCAACACGCTCTGAAGTGGAACAATTCCTGGCAGAGCGCGGCGTAAAGTAGGCACTAAGCGACTTCGTTCTCCAGCGTCCCGATCGGCTCAATCGAGATGCGAATCCGGTCGCCGATCTGCAACGTAAAGTCCGAAGGCGGCACAATCCCTGTTCCCGTCATTAAAAAACATCCGTTTGGAAACGAGTTGTCGCGGAACAGAAATTCCACCAGCTTTTTTGGATCGCGCTTCAACTCCGATAGCTTCACACATCCCGCAAATGCGCAGCGCTCCTCGCGAGTTATCTCAATCAGAATCTCAGTCGACCGTGGCAGAGGGTTCGACGTAACCAGGATTCCCGGACCCAGCGCGCAACTGCCGTCGTACACCTTGGCCTGCGGCAGATACAGCGGATTCTCGCCTTCAATATCACGCGAGCTCATGTCGTTGCCAATCGTGTATCCAACAATGCGGCCGCCGGGATTCACCACCAGCGTCAGCTCCGGCTCCGGCACATTCCATTGCGAGTC
>JANXQR010000721.1 GCA_025353435.1 Acidobacteriota bacterium
CGGGAAACCATTGGCCTTTCGCAACGTGCTGCTTCAGGCGAGCATAGTCAGCCGGATAGTACTCCTTCATCAATCGGTATCGATTGGAGCCCGACCAATTAAAAACATAATGCGGGTATTTATCCATGTAGTCGAAGTTCACTCTCATGGTCTTAAGAAGATACTCACTGATCACCTGCGGAAACTCCCAGCGCCACTGTGTGTCAAGGTGTGCATAGGGAACGACGTAAAGGGTAGGTTGCGTAGTGATGTCGGAAGCAGTCATGGTCTGCGCCAGCATACCCAGCGGCGGCGTCAAAAGCATCGCGATCAACAAGTACTTCGAGAGTCTGGACATGGAGCCTCCAAGGGCTCAGGCGGACGCCTGACACGCATGTTTGAGTGGTGAGCCGGCAGAAGCGGATCCGAATGGTATCGTTTCCACCGGCTCATGGTAAGCCCCCCAATACCCTGTGTCAAGCGCATCCAAAGGACTTATCCCCAGGGATCGCGCCCTCGGCTCCTTGCGGGTTTTTTGTTTCTTATCAGGCTCCGTAGCTATAACCGGCCAGGGAGCTATGCTAAGCGCGGTGATGCACCCAGCACGTCCGGACAAAGAATTGGCCTAATAGCCCTAATCCGGGTTAGTGCGGGGGAAGGTTTTGATGGATGACCTGTAAACTTCTGATTCTATGGTGGCGGAGGACAGGATCGAACTGTCGACCTATGGGTTATGAATCCATCGCTCTAACCATCTGAGCTACTCCGCCCCTGAAACTGGGATCGCACGGCCGGGAGGCACGGCGGTGGTACCGCCAAGTATCGATGATACGGGGGCTTGCCGGCGAGGTCAAACCACTGCGGTGTGGCTGTCGTTACATTCGGGGCGGGCAAGGGCCACGTGGAAATGGTTAGGACGTGGCTGGCGGGGCAAGCGCAAATTACACTCATCAGGATGACATTTTCCGCACGAATTGCCGGGGTAATCCCCGCGCGGCTGGGTTCCACTCGACTGAGCCGCAAGGTTTTGCGCCTGATCGCTGGCCGGCCGATGGTGGAGTGGGTGTGGCGCGCCGCGAGCGAATGCGGGCTGATGGATCCGGTATTGGTGGCTACGGACTCCGACGAGGTTGCGGCAATCTGCCGGCAGAGGGAGATTCCGGTCGCGATGACGTCTCCCGATTGCGCCAGCGGGTCAGACCGCGTGCGCGAAGTTGCAAACCAGATCGACGCCGATATTTACGTGAACATCCAAGGCGACGAGCCAACACTTACGGGCAAGTTTTTCCCGCCGCTGCTGGCTCTATTTGAGCGGCCGGAGGTGCAAGTGGCAACGCTGGCCGTCAGGTGCCCCGTGCTCGATATCGCAAACCCCAATGCCGTGAAGGTAGTGACCGCGGAAGATGGGAAGGCGCTGTACTTCTCGCGGGCTGCGATTCCATTCGACCGCGACGCGTCGGGCTTCGACGGGTACCGCAAACATTTGGGCATCTATGCTTACCGTAAGGCTGCGCTGGAGCGCTTTGCCGCTCTACCTCCGGGTTGGCTCGAACGCGTTGAACGCCTGGAACAGTTGCGGCTGCTGGAGAACGGGATCGATATTTACGTGGCGCCGGCGCCGGCGGACACAATCGGCGTTGATACGGAAGAAGATCTGGCCCGCGCCGAGGCAGTGTTGCTTAGCCGATAATTCGAATCCTGAAAGAAAATGAATTCAGCGCAAGAATCGGAGTGTGCTTGTGGTCCGGAATCGGCAGAATCGACCTATGAATGCAACTGCCGAATTGAATGCAACTGCCGAATTCGTCGCCGCGCCGCCCTCAACCCTCGACCTCGAAAACGCATGGAAGCATGTCGTTTCGCGCACCCCGAGCCCATCGTTCTTTTATGCAGTAGCCACGACCGGCATTTTTTGCCGTCCCGATTGCGCAAGCCGCCGCCCGCTGCGCCAGAATGTTCGATTTTTTGGCACCATTGCGGAGGCTCGCAGAGCGGGGTTCCGCCCGTGCCAGCGGTGCAAGCCTGAAAGCGCCCCTGCCAACCCGCTCGACAGAGTGCGGGCGTATCTTGAGGCGCATCAAGACCGTGCTGTTTCGCTGGCAGAACTGGGCAAGATCACAGGCCTGAGCCCTTTCACCGTGCAACGGCTTTTCAAGCAAGCCATGGGCGTAAGCCCGCTGCAATATCAGCGTGCCCTGCGTGCCGGCAGCCTCCGCACGGCACTCAAGAAGGGAGATTCCGTGACCGACGCAATCTACAATGCGGGTTTCAATTCATCGAGCCGAGCCTATGAAGGTGCACAACTCGGCATGACCCCGGCGCGCTTTGCCTCAGGAGGCTGCGGAGAGCACATTGGCTATGCCGTGGCGTCATCTCCGTTTGGTTGGATGATTGTGGGAGCGACGGAGCGCGGCCTCTGCTGGCTGGCGCTTGCGGGGAGTGAAGCCGACGCGGAAGCGACCCTGCGCGATGAGTTTCCTGAGGCTAAATTGCACGCCGATGCCTCACTTTCGGGATTTGTGCAAACGGCGCTTGAAAGTGTGCGCGAGGGCACGGACCTTTCCGAGAGCCGCAAGCTTGCTGACGCGCTCGATCTGCGCGGTACGGTATTCCAACTGCGCGTATGGCAGGCGCTGCGCAACATTCCGCGTGGCGAAACGCGCAGCTACAGCCAACTTGCGCGCGAGATGGGCGATCCCAACTCTACCCGCGCCGTGGCTCGCGCCTGTGCCACCAATCGCGTGGCCGTGCTGGTGCCGTGCCATCGCGTGGTGGGGGCCAGCGGGTCACTGACAGGATACCGCTGGGGTATCGACCGAAAGCGCCAACTGCTCGATGCGGAGCGCAAAGCACCACGCTGATGCCTTGTCGCCAGGCGCCGTTCCCCGTTCGAAGTCCTGTGCAAGTTCTACTGCGGGGAAGTTAAAACGACGTGTTTGGCAACGCCGCGCGGGGCGGAACTCGCCGCCGTGTTATCGGTTGCCGCATACGGCCATACCACCGAACTCTTTTCAACCTTTGCGCGAGGCGTTGTCGAGGCGAATTTGAGAAGGCGGTCACCCACCCGAGAGGCAATCAGTCCCACTGCCCCAACGGCCAGGGATTGAAGAATGATATGGTCCACAGCGTGACTCCTTCCGTGCGGGCAACTTACAACCCCAGGTCTCCCGTGTTAGATGCTGCGCGGGGACCCTGGGGTTGCGAGCACTCAGAGCGTAAATCCACCGGAGGCAAAG
This sequence comes from Acidobacteriota bacterium, assembly GCA_025353435.1. Lineage (GTDB taxonomy): Bacteria > Acidobacteriota > Terriglobia > Terriglobales > Acidobacteriaceae > Telmatobacter. Next base: position 3,216 of record JANXQR010000721.1, read on the forward strand.
ATGGCCTGGCCGTTGATCCAGCCTGAGTCGTCGGATGCCAAAAACGCCGCAGCCGACGCGATATCCTCCGGCTGGCCGGTGCGTCCGAGCGGCGTGCGCGCAATTGCTTCCTTCTGGAAGTCGCTGCCTATGAAGCCTGCTTCAAGCGTGCCGGGAGTTTCAATCAGTCCCGGGTTAAGCGAATTCACCCGAATCCGCTTTGGTCCCAGTTCCTTGGCCAGCGCCGCAGTGATGGAATCAACAGCGCCCTTGGTTGCGCTGTAGACTGCCGCTCCGGGCACGCCGTCGACCACAACCGAGCTGATATTCACAATGCTGCCGCCCTTGGGGTTGAAGTGCTTGAGCGCGGCCTGTGTGGTGAGCAAAAGGCCAAGCACGTTTACGTTGAACTGCTTGTGGAAGTGCTCCGGTGAGATGCTTTCAATCGGGCCAAACTCATAGATACCGGCGTTATTCACGAGGATGTCGATGGGGCCGAGTTCCTTCGCCACCGTCTGCACCAGGGGGCCAATCGCGTCGGGATCGGCGACATTAGCTTGCACCGCAACAGCCTTGCCGCCAGCGGCCTTGATCTCTTCCACCAGCTTGTCGGCCTGCGCCTTGCTGCCTGAGTAATTCACTGCCACGGCCGCGCCACGCGCAGCTAGCTCGCGAGCGATGCTCGCGCCAATACCCTTTGACGCTCCTGTAACCAGCGCCACTTTGCCATTGAGGTTGTTCATTTTTTGCTCTCCGCGTCGGGACGTCTTCAATTCGACATTTCGACAACTATCGAATTGATTAGCCAGACCGGCAATGGATTCAGGTTCCGCCGATTTATTTATTTGCCTGCGCTTTTTATTTACGTGCCAGGGCTGGTGGAGCAGGGCAGCTGGCGGTTTCAAGCAGCTTTAACTTGGACGCAAGAGCATCCAGCACGCCCGGCCGCAGCGAAAGGAAATGGAACTTGCCTTCTCGGCGAACGTCAATGAGCCCCGCGGTTTCCAATTCCTTAATGTGGTGTGAAAGTGTGGCCGGCGAAATCGGCATTGCGGAGCGCGCCTGCGCACAGCCCAACGGACAGTTGTTCCTGGCAATACGCTCCAGCAGCTCGAATCGGCGCGGATCGGCGAGCGCCTTCAAAAGTGCAGTACGGCGCGCGTTCGAGAGCCGCGTTGCCTTGGCCGTATTTTTCAGAGCCGTTGTCATTCCGAAGTACCTATCTTGGAAATGCCCATCTTAATGGATGCGGGAGGGGCCGCGTTCGAATCTTGAGCCGACTTTTCCGCGGTCGCCAACAGCGTTTGAAATTGCGGCGCTTCGGCATCCCTGTCCACAATCGCCACGTCAATGTTTACAAAGCCAGCTTTGTGGATCATCGACTCAAGATCAGCCTCCGCAAAACCGAGCCACTCGTCCGCATACATTTCGCGTGCCTCTTCAAATCGGTGCTTGGCGAGATCGAGAATCACCAACCTGCCGCTCGGCTTGAGAATGCGCGCGGTCTCTTCCAGTGCGCGGGCCGGGTGCAGCGCATGGTGCAGTGACTGCGAAAAGAACGCCACGTCCACCGTCCCAGAGTCGATCGGCAACTCCTCCATATCGCCGGCACGGAATTCAATGTTCTGCACATCGTGGCGCGTTGCAAGTTCGCGGCCCACGTCCAGCATCTTTTCGCTCGCATCCACCGCAATCACGCGGGCAGCGCGCCGCGCCAATAGCAGCGAAAAGCTCCCGTCCCCGGCTCCCAGGTCGGCCATCACCAGCGGCGGCATCAGCCGTAGGAGCGCCTCCGCCAGGCTCTTCCAGCTCTTGCCCGGGACGTAGTCCTTGCCGAGCCGTCCGGCCATTGAATCGAAGAAAGTGCGCATCCGATCCTGGCGCTTTTTCACCACGCGCCGCATCGCCGCGCGATCGGCCGCAGCCTCCGGAGTTTCCTTCTCCGCGCGCGCCAGCAGGCCAACCAGAAATTCGCCGCCAGCGGTATTCCCATCACCGCTTATGCGATACAGATTGCTCTTTCCTGTCCGCCGATCCTCCACCAAACCCGCGTGCTTTAGCTGCGAGAGGTGCGTGGAGATATTGCTTTGGCCCATGATAAGGATCTCCTGCAACTCTGCGACCGAGAGCTCTTCGGCCTTTAGAAGCAGCAGGATACGCAGCCGGTTCGGTTCGGCGGCAGCGCGCAGGATTTTCACAATAGACGCCATGGCTTGATTCTGGTATACATCAAGATATCACGATGCGTCGATATCTGCAGTTCCCGCAGAGGCGCTTCCAAGGAGATTTAAATGGCCACTACCCTCGAAATCACGGCTGCTGACTTTAAAGTCGCCGACATGTCCCTCGCCGAATGGGGCCGTAAAGAAATCAACATCGCCGAGCACGAAATGCCCGGCCTGATGGCCATCCGCAACAAGTATGCGGCGGGCAAACCTCTGGCCGGCGTGCGCGTCACCGGCTCCCTGCACATGACGATTCAGACCGCCGTGCTGATTGAGACCCTGACAAGCCTTGGCGCTGAAGTGCGCTGGGCAAGCTGCAACATCTTCTCGACGCAGGACCACGCTGCCTCCGCCATTGCGGTCACCGGCGTGCCCGTGTTCGCGTGGAAGGGTGAGACGCTTGAAGAGTATTGGGAGTGCACTTTCCAGGCCTTGAATCACAAGGGCGGCAAGGGGCCGGAACTCGTTGTCGACGACGGCGGAGACGTAACGCTCCTCATTCACAAAGGCTATGAGCTCGAGAACGGGGACAAGTGGGTCGACAGCGCGTCCGAGAGCCACGAAGAGCAGGTCATCAAGGATCTGCTGAAGCGGGTCTTTGCCGATGATCCGAAGCACTGGCACAAGGTTGTGAAGGACTGGCGCGGCGTTTCAGAAGAGACGACCACCGGCGTCCACCGCCTTTACAAAATGTTGGAACAGGGCAAGTTACTGGTGCCCGCCATCAACGTGAACGACTCCGTCACCAAGTCGAAATTCGACAATCTCTATGGCTGCCGCGAGTCCCTGGCTGACGGCATCAAGCGCGCCACGGACGTGATGATGGCCGGCAAGGTCGCCGTCGTTTGCGGCTACGGCGATGTGGGCAAGGGCTGCGCACATTCGCTGCGCGGCATGGGCGCCCGCGTCATCGTTACTGAGGTCGATCCCATCAACGCGCTGCAGGCGGCGATGGAAGGCTATGAAGTCACCACCATCGAGGACACTCTGGGACGCGGCGATATTTACGTTACCTGCACAGGCAACGTTGACATCGTCACGCTCGAGCACATGAAGAAGATGAAGGACCAGGCAATTGTCTGCAACATCGGTCACTTTGACAACGAGATCCAGATGGATCGCCTCAATACTCTGGCGGGCGTGAAGAAGCTCAACATCAAGCCGCAGGTGGACACTTACACGTTCCCCGCAGAGGCCAACAAGCCGGCCCACACCATCTTCATACTTGCCGAAGGCCGCCTCGTGAACCTGGGCTGCGCGACGGGCCATCCGAGCTTTGTGATGTCAAACAGTTTCGCCAACCAGACACTGGCACAACTTGATCTTTGGAAAAACAAGGACACCTACAAGATCGGTGTCTACACGCTGCCCAAGCACCTGGACGAAGAAGTGGCTCGCCTCCACCTTGAGAAGATCGGGGTCAAGCTCACCACGCTTTCCAAGCGCCAGGCCGACTATATCGGCGTGTCGCCGGATGGTCCTTACAAGTCTGAAAACTACCGCTACTAACGGTCAGTGATCAGTGGTCAGAGATTCCTCTCTCCGCTGACAACAAGTAAGTAGTGGCCCATCCTTGCTGGTTCAATTGCAAGGGTGGGCCGCTTCCACAACCAGGCGCATTCGAGTTTACCTATGGATTCGCAGTTTCGGTTTTCGTTTGAGCTGTTCCCTCCGCGCACGCCGGAAGCCGCTGCCAAGCTTCCCAACGTCATTGCGCAGTTAGCCGCTGCCAAGCCCGACTACTTCTCCGTCACCCACGGCGCCGGCGGCTCCGACCAGGATGGAACTTATGAAACACTGCTGACCGTCGTGAATCAGACCGGCGTTGAAGTCGCGCCGCACCTCACCTGTGTCGGCTCCACGCGCGCCAAAATTGCCGCTACTCTCGACAAATATCGCGGGGCCGGTGTGAAACGCATCGTTGCGCTCCGTGGCGACCTTCCCGCTACGGCCTACAGCCCCGCAGCTCCCGGCGAATTTCATTACGCCAATCAACTCGTTTCCTTCATCCGTGAAACCCACGGCGACCACTTTCACATTGAAGTAGCTGCGTATCCTGAAATGCACCCGCAAGCTACCAACCCCGGCGCGGATTTCGACAACTTCCGTCGCAAGGTGGAGTGCGGTGCCGATGGCGCCATGACGCAGCTCTTTTACAACGCCGCCAGTTATTTCGATTTCATGGAGCGCTGCGCCAAGGCGAATATCACCATCCCCATCACGCCGGGCATCATGCCCATCACGGGCCTCGCCAACATCGTGCGCTTCTGCGGCAGTTGCGGCGCCGACCTACCGCGCTGGATCCGCTTGCGCCTGGAAGAACTGCAGGACGACAAGCCGGCCCTGCTGGACTTCGGCCTCAATGTGGTCACACGTCTTTGCGAGACTCTGCTCCGCAACGGTGCCCCCGGTCTGCACTTCTACACCATCAACCAGGCCGATCCCACGCTGCGCATCTGGGCCAACCTCGCCGTCGCTGCGAGCGCGTAGGCACAGCACATCGTCGTGCCGTTATTTGCCATTTCGCCGGAAGGCACCGCGCCAGATTCGCAAGATGCCACTGTGCATCAGCCGCATCTGCTCCGCCTTGAGCGCCGCGTATGAATTCTTGACGTACACATCGAACTCCGGCGGCCAGCCAATCGTCGATCGCCGTTCCGAGTAATCGCCCTCCGCCCACTTTGAAAGCACCGCCTTGTATCCCACCACGTGCGTCACAAAATCCAGCAGACACTGCGGCATGCGCTCTTCAATAATCAAATACGCTTTTTCGATAATGATCTTCTCGCGAATGTCATTCAGGGGCATGAAAATGGTCGTCACCCACAGCGTCCACTCCTTCAACTCCGAGTCGAGCACCGGGTAGCTCTGCGTCTTGCCCAGCTTCCCCAGCAGCGAACGATAGGCAATATTGCCGGCCTCTGAAGCCACATACAACGGCCCGTAGAACTCGTTCAGCCGCTTGTTTACGAGCTTCAGTTTGTCGCGACGCCGCGCCAGCATGTGCGCGCTCATGAACGTAAGCGCATACCCCGAAAGGGCGACCATCACGGTGAGAATCGCTGCATTCTGCAGAATGTTCGGAACCGACGACAATACGGAAAAATCCATCGGCGTAGCCTCGGCCAAGAGTATACGCAGCCGGGTGCAGCTCACGTTGTGATGGGGATCAGGGCTTGGATGATGGGTGAAGTGCGACCCTACTTCGCGCGCGGCCTGCTCGTGCTGGCGCGGGAAACCACCTTGATTTCAAACAGCCGCGGCCACCGCTTGCCGGTCACAAACAGCCGATCGTGAGCGGCATCGTAAGCGATCCCGTTCAGCACCGCCTCCTCATCCGGTCGCTCAGTCTTGGGCAGCAGGCCGGTTAGATCAATCCAACCCAGCACCTTCCCATTCACCGGCGAAATGCGCGCGATCCGGTCCGAGTGCCATACATTGGCGTAGATCTCGCCCTTCACAAATTCCATCTCATTCAGCTCCGTCACCGGCCGGCCATGATCTTTCACCGTGACCTTGCGCAGCTCATGAAATGTCGCGGGATCGAGAAACCGCAGCTCAGCCGTTCCATCGCTGAGGATCAACTCCTTGCCATCGCCCGCCAGTCCCCAACCCTCGCCGGTGTACGACAGCGTCCGCAACTGGCGAAAGCTAAACCGGTCGTACACAAACGCCGTGTGCGACTGCCAAGTAAGCTGGACGAGCGTGCTGCCCCACGCCGCCAGCCCCTCGGCAAAGTATTCGCTTGCCACCGGCAGTTCCTGAAGCACGCGACCTGTCTCCACATCCACCGTGCGCAATGTCGAATGCCCATTCAACCCCGTGCTCTCATAGAGGTGTCCGTCCGCATAAGCCAATCCCTGCGTGAAGGCCCGCGCATCGTGCGGATAAGAATGCACTATGCGATACGTGTCTGCCGCGCGGCACGGCAAAGCCACGGCCACAACGGCTGCCATCAGGTAATAATTCAGATTGCGAAATGGGAAGCGCATCCAATGCGATTCTAATTGCAGGATTGACTATGTCGACTCGTAACCGATGGCTGGAAACCAGCAGTTCATAGCTGGGAGATGCTCTTCAATCCACATCCTTGGCGATCACCACGCTCACGGGCGGGTCGCTGGTGAGCTGGCTGTCGACAATTACCACGGTCCGAACTTCGCCGCCCGTCAGCCCCAGCGGCGTCGACGTGTACTTCGGCGTAGTCAGTCCCGTAGGCACAATCACCATCGTCACCGACTGCGATGCAAAGCTCACGTAACCGCATGTCGAGCCAACTGCCACGACAGTACAGATGGGTATCGTATTCGCCAGGGTGGTGCCCGCCGGAATCATGTACACATCCACCGCACCAGTGCGCGGCGCCTGGTTCAAAAAGCGGAATGCAGAGTGGCCACTGGCCGCCGCAGTCTGCGCGTCTTCCAAAACTGTGACGATATATTCCGTGGGTGACGCGCCGTTGTCGGTCAGGAAAACGGAGTGCTGCGCGCCTGCCTTCAGCGTCACATGGGCGGTCACCAGCGACGTGCCACCCTGGGCCTGAGTCACCGAAACCGGCGCATTCAGCGATGGCGTTACTGTGCCGTAGCCCGAAATGAAGCCCTCGCCCACGTTGCCGGCGAACAGCGTCTTCTCAACGAAAATATTGACGGCAGGGGCAATGTAGCTTGCGTCAATCACCCGCACCAGGCTCGGCTGCGAGAACCCCGCCACGTTCTGGCATGCTGAAAGGCCCATCGCAATGGACAGCGATACCGCTGCCGCAGCCACCATACTCTGCAGCTTCATCGCGCTTCGAACCTTCTCACTTCCCGTCATCGCCATTCCAAACCCAATCACGTCCGACCACAAATTGGCGAGACGCGGCTTCCCCTCATACTACAGTCTTGTCTTGAGACGATTTTACGACTTTCGAGGCATCGCGGCCCATCAGGCACCCGTCTCGGCAACGGCTTGCGCAGTTCTGATCCCTGTTCCGTGTCCCCTGCTTTTCTCAACTCGTCCCTAAATATACAAATCGCACCAGGAACAGCGCCGCCAGAACGTACAGCAGCCAGTCCTGTTTCTTTAACTTGCCCGTCACCAGGTGCAGCACCGCCCACGCAATAATGCCGAATCCCAGGCCATTTGCAATCGAGTAAGTAAGCGGAATTAGAATCAGCGTCAGAAATGAGGGCACCGCCACCAGTGGATCGTGCCACCGGATCTCGGTAATCGTCGCCATCATGAGCGAACCCACCAGGATCAGCGCTGGCGCCGTGGCCGCCGACGGCACGATGCCGATGAACGGCGCCGCTACCACGGCTCCCAGAAACAGCACCCCGGTCACAATCGCCGTAACGCCGCTGCGCCCTCCCGCCGCCACGCCCGCAGTCGACTCCACATAGCTCGTCACCGTCGACGTCCCCGTCAGCGACCCAAACACCGTGGCCGTCGCGTCCGCAAAAAGAATTCGGTTCAGCCGTGGAATGTTGTGGTCTGCGTCGATCAATCCCGCGCGCTTTGTCACCGCCACCAGCGTCCCCAGGTTGTCGAATAGGTCCACAAAAAAGAACACAAAAATGATCTCGAGCAGCCCCTTGCTCAGCGCCCCGCGGATGTTGAGCTTGAATGCCGTTGCACTCAGCTCGCCCACACCAAAGGTCGCATGCGTCCATTGCACCTGTCCCATCGCCCAGGCCGCGGCAGTCACGGCGAGCACGCCAATTAAGATGGAGCCGCGCACCTTCTTCACTTCCAGCGCCACCATCAAAATCAGCCCCAGCAGCGCTAGCGCCGTCGTCGGGTTCCTCACGTTGCCAAGGCTTACCAGCGTATTCGGATCGCGCACTACCACGCCCGCGTGCTGAAACCCGATAAACGCAATAAACAGCCCAATTCCGCTCGCCACCGCCGCGTACAACTCATGCGGAATCGCGCGCAAAATCATCTGCCGAATCCCCGCCCCGGTCAGAGCCAGGAAGATCACGCCGGAGATGAACACCGCGCCAAGCGCCGTCTGCCACGGAATATGCATCTTGATGCAAACGGTGTACGTGAAGTAAGCGTTCAACCCCATGCCCGGCGCCAGCGCAATCGGGTACCGCGCCACAATCCCCATCAGGATCGAGCCAAACGCCGCCGACAGGCAGGTGGCCGCAGTCGCCGCTGGTAGCGGCACGCCCGCATCCGCCAGGATGGACGGGTTCACCAGCACAATGTAGGCCATGGTCAGAAACGTCGTAACCCCGGCCAGGATCTCCGTGCGCCAGTTCGTCCCCAGGGAGCGAAACTCGAAGTACCCTTCAATCCGCTTGATCATGAATGCACTTAGAAGATCACATCCCGAATCAGGACGGAACGAAATATGGTAGCAACACTTTGGTGCGAGCGGTCGATACCTCGCCTAACTTGCGAATCGCCGACCAGATAGGATCGAATGTATCCTATCTGTGCTATTCTCTGAATTTGCCCCGAAGAAAGCAGCCCGTTCGAGAAGTCAAGCTTCAGGAGTATCGGCTCAAAGGAAACAGAAAAGGGGCTCTTCTCAAAGAAGAGACCTGCATTGAGGATGGTCAAGTCGTTTCCTACAGTCTTGCCTATATCAATCTGCGACAATTCGCAGGCGATAACCGCCGAGTCCTTGGTTATGACAACAGCCATGGCTATCATCACCGACAGTTCATTGGAAAAGTGGAACCCGTAGACTTCTCAACTTACGCGGATTTAGCGGAAAGATTTTTCAAGGAAGTACACGAGTTGTGGAGGATCGAAGATGAAGAAGAATAAGATCACGATCACGGCAGGCTCTGTCGGAGAGTTTTTCCGCAATGTGCGCGAAAATGCGGCCAATCTGGACAAAGGAGCAGGCATTGCCCCTGGGACCACGATCATGTTCGAGGACCCGCTTGAAATGCTGAATGTCCTTACTCACGAACGGGTCCGATTGCTGCGGACCGCGAAGCGGGGGGCAGTACCGATTGCGAAGCTCGCATCCGAACTGGACCGCGACTTGCGCGCAGTGAGCCGGGATGTCGTCCGGCTCGAGAAGGCCGGGTTACTTCGGACGAGTTATCGCGCGAACCCCGGTCATGGGCGCTGCAAGATTGTGGAGCCCGTTGCAAAAGAGTACCTGCTTTCTGCGCGCATCTGAACGGTAACGCAAGTGATGCTCGTTGCCAGCTACCGCTTCGCCATCACCAGCATCAACCCGAACAGCACAACCGGCACCAGCGCAAGGACCGCATACAGCACCATCCGCTTATTGATCCGTTGCAGCAGCGGCTTCTTCCCAACCCGGTGCACCCCCCGCCCGCGATCCGCCACGCCCACCTGTTCCTGATTTTCCAGGTCCCACGCCATCTCACTCGCCGTCGCGTAACGGTGGCGCGGGTCCTTCTCCAGAGCCCGGAAAACAATCTCCTCCAACTCTGGCGAAATTTCTGGATTGATCGCGCTGGGCGGAGGAGGATCGATTACCAGCCGGTCATTCATTACCGCCAGCGGATTTGCCCCGGTAAACGGCACTGTCCCTGTGAGCATCTCGTAGAACATGATTCCCAGCGCGTAAATGTCGCTGCGCTGATCACCGCGCTTGCCCTGCACCTGCTCAGGCGAAATGTAGTCAGGCGTTCCCAGCATCGACGAGAAACCAACCTGCGTAATCCGCCGCGCGTCTTCCTTCATGGCAATGCCAAAGTCGATGATCTTGATCCGGTCGCCCGCGTCAATCATCACGTTTTCCGGCTTCAAATCACGGTGCACAATGCCCACCTTGTGCATGGCGTCTAAAGCATCGCAAATCGCCAGAATGATGCTGGTTGCGCGTTCCACTCCCAGTGGTCGCTCCTCGTTCATCACCGCCCGCAGCAGCCGCCCGTCCACCCACTCCTGCACCATGTAGACCCGGCTGCGCTCTTCGCCATCCAGTGTCTTCACAATGCCCGGATGATCCAGCAGCTGGCCAATCTCCTGCTCCCGCCGAAACCGCTCCAGCAACACCGGGTCGGCTTCCATCTCCGGCTTGGGAATCTTCACCGCCACGCGCCGCCCGTCGCGCAGGTCGGTCGCGCGATACAGCGTCCCCATGCCGCTGTGCGCGACAACGTCGTCTAGACGGTAATGGTCGAGTGTGGTGCCGGCGTCAATCATCTTGAAGGGTGCCTAACCCCATTCTTTCATGCCCCCGCGTAAGGAATTCGCAGTCTTCGTCTGCCAGATCCCGGCCCGCCGTCAACCCAAATCTCCTTGATCGCCACCTGAGCGCCACCTAATTGACCCGCAATGTTGACAGTAGTTCTATGATTGAAAGCGAGACTCATGTTGCGTTTACTCAAAGCTTTAGCTCCTGGCCTCTCGATTGCCCTGGGAATCTTGACGACCGGCAACCCCGCCGCCGCCAGAAAGCACCCAACCCCTCTCCTCCCGCAGGAGACGGGATTTCTGAACCGCACCGTCGAGCTGCATGGCGCGCACTATCGCTTCCAGGTCTATCTCCCTGAAGACTTTCGCCGCGACGACCACAAGCAGTGGCCCATCATCCTCTTCCTGCACGGGCGCGGCGAGCGCGGCGCGGAGGGTATGTGGCAGACCCAGATTGGCCTTCCCCCCCAGGTGCGCGACCACCCCGAGCGCTGGCCCTTCATTATCGTCATGCCGCAGTGCACCTACCCCAACTTCTGGACCGACCCCGACATGCTCAAAATGGCGATGGCGGCGCTCGACCAGGAGACTGCCGAGTTTCACGCCGACCCCGCCCGTACCTACCTCACCGGCCTATCCATGGGCGGATACGGTGCTTGGGAACTCGCCAAAAATGAATCGCGACGCTGGGCGGCCATCGCCATCATGTCTGGCGGCCCGTTCTGGAGTTATGCGCCGGAGCGCTGGCAGCTTGCCGCCACCCTCCCCGGTGAGTACGCTCGCATCGTCGGCCGTACCCCGGTCTGGCTCTTCCACGGCAGTGAAGACGACGTCGTCCCCATGCGTGAAAGCGATCTGATGTTCAACGCCATCAAGGCCAACAATGGCCACGTTCGCCTGTGGGTCTACCAGGGCCTGCACCACGACAGCTGGGCCCGCGGCTACAACGAGCCGGAGCTCCCCCATTGGCTCCTCGGCCACCGCCTCGGTGCCGTTCCTGAGCCTCAGCCCTTCGCTGAACGCCTCGTCTTGCCGCTTCATCCCATCCCCGTCAAGCTCCCGCAGGCCACCCTCGACGCCATCGCGGGCGAATATCATGACCCCGCCGGCCACATCGCCGCCACACTGTTCCGCCAGGGCGACCAGCTCTATGAGAAAGACCCCCACGGCGAAGTCACTGAAGTCGAAGCTGAGTCAGCCAACTCATTTTTCTACCCCAACGGCGGGGTGTGGACCCGTCTCATTGTCGAGCGCGACTCCGACGGCCACGTTACCGGACTTGTCTTTCGCGACGACCGCCACGAAGAGCATTGGGAGCGCAAGCGGCCCGTGATTGCACGAAAAGATACTCCTCACCAAAACGGCCAGGCCATCCCATAAATTCCTTTCGCTCAACCACTGGAACCATCATCATCATCTATGCGTAATTAAATGGAGTAAAGTAAGCTCGTCGCACTGGAGGCACCTATGTTTTGCAGCGCATGTGGTCGCGCTATGGTTCCCGGACAGCCCGTATGCCAGCAATGCGGTCGGCCCATCGCTGCCGCGCCTGTTCCCCAGGTTCCCGGCTTCCAGTTCGAGCTCACAAGCTACGCCAGCAAGCTCCGCGCTCTCAGCGTGGTCTGGTACATCTGGGGCGGTCTCTCCCTGGCATTCGGCTTCCTTGGCCTCGCCTTCGCTGATGCCTTCTTCCACGGTCGATTCCAGCACTGGATGCGCGGTCCCCTCCCACCAATGTGGTTCGGCCCCGCCTTTGTGCATTTCATCTGGGTCATCGTGGTGGTCCGCTCCGCCCTATCGCTCGCCGCCGGTTACGGCCTTATGCACCGCGAGCCGTGGGGGCGCGTCGTCGCTCTCGTCGCCGCCTTCTTCAATCTCCTCAAGTTTCCCTTCGGCACAGCCCTCGCAATTTGGACCCTCGTCACTCTCCTCGGCTACCGAAATACCACCCTCTACGACCACGTCGCCGAAGTGTGAAAAAAGCAGGGAATAAGGAACGGGAATTCAATGTCGGGAATTGATCGGAAAACGGCAAAGTAACCCCAGACCTTCCGTGCCCCATCTTTGCGATTTCATTTTTCGCAAGGGTGGGAAGCCACAAAAGCTGACGCAACCGGCTAATTGCGAGTCCCTATTTCCACTGATCCATGCTCCACCCTACAATAAGGCTATGCCTTTTCCGGACATCCGCATGCGACGCCTTCGCCGCAACGAATCCCTCCGCTCCCTGGTGCGCGAAACCACCCTGAACCCCGGCGACCTCATCTATCCCCTCTTCATCTGTCCCGGCGAGGGTGTTCGCAACGCCATCAGCTCCATGCCCGGCGTATTCAACGTCTCGGTTGACGAAGCTGTCCGCGAAGCCGAACAAGCCGCATCTCTCGGCATCGGCGGCCTGCTCCTCTTTGGCCTGCCCGAATCAAAAGATGAGCAGGGAACTGGAGCCTGGGCCGACGACTGCATCGTTCAGCAAGGCCTCCGCGCTATCAAGCAGTCCGTCGCAGCCAAAAAACTCGTCCTCATCGCCGACGTCTGCCTCTGCGAGTACACCAGCCACGGCCATTGCGGCCTCATCCATGAGACCCCCCACGGTTGGGACGTCG
>JANXQR010000735.1 GCA_025353435.1 Acidobacteriota bacterium
CACGGGGGTGGATATAGCGGTGGAGGCAGTCACGGCGGCGGATTCAGCGGCGGCGGCGGCCACGGCGGTGGTGGCGGCCATGGCGGCGGTGGCGGCCATGGCGGCGGGCACAGGTAATCCCGTTGGTTCTCGAAATGAGGATGCCCGTCTGCTTCGGCAGGCGGGCATTTTTGTGTCGTAAAAGGTGGTGCGGGAAGCGGGTTAGATGCTGGTCAACTCTGCGGCGTTCTTCGGGGTTCGGCCGGAGAGGGTGACTAGGCGATTTGCGATGCGCTCGGCGGCATCGGGATGGGCCTGGGTGCGGGCTGCGGCCGACATCGAAGCAAGTTGCTGGGGCGAACCGAGAAGCTCGACGAGGGCTTGCAGGAGCCGACTGGGGGTATCCAGGTCCCACTCGTTCAGCAGGATGGCCGCGCCGGCCCGAACCATCTCCTCGGCATTGCGCTTTTGGTGGTCGTCGGCAGCGGCAGCAAATGGCACCAATAATGCGGGTTTGCCGGCTGCTGCGAGTTCAGCAACGGTGGATGCACCGCTGCGAGCCATGACCAGGTTGGCGCGGGCAAAGCGGGCCGGCATGTCGTCGAAAAACGGCTGCACTTTCCAGCGCGAGGGATGGGCACCGCTGGCGGCGTAGGCCTCTTGAGTGGTGGTTACGTGGCGGACGCCGCTCTGGTGGAGGATGGTGAGACCGGGGACGGCGCCGAGCAAGTCGGGAGCAATTTTGGGCAGGGTGGTGTTGAAGAGGCGCGCTCCTTGAGAGCCGCCGAAGACCAGCAAATGAGGCGGTTCCGGCGGGGGCGCCAAAAGTGTGAAGAATTCTGGCCGCACCGGGATGCCGGTGACCTCTGCGTTATTGAAGTAGGCGGTGGCAGCTGGGAAGTTCACCGCGGCAGCCTGCACCCGCTTCCCCACCAGGCGGTTGGCTAGCCCGGGCATGGCGTTGGGCTCGAAGGCCATGGTGGGCAGCGTCAACTGGAGCGCGGCGGCCATGGCGGGACCGGATGCGTAGCCTCCGACGCCGAAGACAACGTCCGGACGGAACTCGCGGATCATGCGCTTGCAAGCGCGGATGGCAAGGGGCAGATTAAAGAGGGTGCGAATGCGGGTCATGAGGGAAACATTCTTGAGCTGGCCCACGTCGATGAGTCGGAGCCGGAAGCCAGCTTCGGGAACGAGGCGGATCTCCATGCCACGCTGGGTGCCGACGAAGAGGATGTCCGCGCCTTCGCGGTCCACAAGTTCGCGCGCCACCGCCAGCGCCGGAATGATGTGGCCGCCGGTGCCTCCGCCGGCAATGAGTACACGCAATTGGCCCAAGTTTTTGCCTCACTTCAATTAAACAGCAGCCACACAATGACTGGAAACGAGATCGATTGAATGGGTGTTCTCCAGCAGCAGATTCGCGGGGCCCAAACAGGTTGATCCGAATGCCCTGGCATCGGGTTGCTGGAACGATCGCGGCGAATCCCGGGAATGACTCCATTGCAGGGTTGCAGTGATATTAGCAAAACACCCGCAGGGGTTGGGGCAAGGATTCACAGGAACAAAAAGGGCGGGAATCTGAAGGCTTCTAATCAACCTTTTTTGAAATGTTCAGGAGGATGCCGATGCTGGAAAGGGTAAAGAAGAGTGATGTCCCTCCCGATGAGATGAGGGGCAGCGGAATTCCCTTGGTTGGCACGAGAGACAGGACCACGCTGATGTTGAAGAACGCCTGCAAAATAATTGCCGTTGTAATGCCGAAGGCGACGAGGCGGGCGAACGGATCCTCAGACCGGAATGCCACGCGGAAGCCGCGAACGGCAAAGACTACGAAGAGCATGACAACGAGCATGGCACCGATGAATCCAAGTTCCTCCGCGATATTGGCAAAGATAAAGTCGGTAGAAGCTTCAGGGAGATAGAAGAGCTTCTGCATTCCCTCCATAAATCCACGTCCGGTGAGGCCGCCGGTTCCCACGGCAATGAGCGACTGATTGATGTGGAATCCGGCTCCTTGCAGATCGGAATCGGGGTGTAAAAAAACCAGCAGGCGTTTAAAGCGCCATGGGACCAGGATCAACAAGGCGGCGAGTGGCGGCAGGGCCGCGGCGACGGCAAGGGTGAGGTATTTCCACTCCATCCCGGCCAGCACCAGCATCATTGCGGTGACGAATCCAAGGACGAGCGCCGTTCCCAAGTCAGGCTGCTTGACTACAAGCAGGATGAAGAGGACAGGAATGACGGCGGCCTTCAGCAGGGTATTTTTCCAGTCTCGCATTTCATCGAGACGAGTGTGGAGGAACCAGGCCAGGAACAAGATGAGGATTGGCTTGGCGATCTCAGAGGGCTGGAAGGTGAAGAACCCGCCGAAGCGGATCCAGCGATGCGTATTGTGCGAGTCGCGGAAGAAGTACACAGACACGAGCAGCAAAGTTGCAATGGAAATGGCGGGATAGATAAAGCGCGGGGAGTTATAGCGGGTGTAATCCACACGCATGAGCAGAACCATGGAGATGACGCCGCCTAAGGCCCAGAGCGCCTGACGGCCGACGTACATGTAGGGGGAGTGGTAGCGTTCCTGCGCGACAACGGCGGAGGCAGAAAAGACCATCGCCAGCCCCACTGAAACCAGCAGCAGGGTGGTGAAGAAGATCCATTTATCGACGCCTACGCGTTTTGCCATACCTTCCAGCCTCGCCCTTCGTGGACGAGTTCCTTGAATACGCGCCCGCGGTGCTCATAGTTTTCAAACTGGTCAAAGCTGGAGCAGGCCGGAGCAAGCAGCACGATGTCTCCGGGGTGCGCGGCAGACGAAGCAGCAGCGACAGCCTTCTCGAGCGTTCCAGAAGAATGAATGGGAACTACGCCGCGCAGGTGTGACTCGATCTTGGCCGCGGCAGCGCCGATGGTGTAAACCGCTTTAACGCGCTGGCGTAAAAGTTCCGCGAGTTGCGTGTAATCAGAGTTCTTGTCTTTGCCACCGAGAATGAGATGGATACCGCCCGGAAATGCAGCGACCGCCTTGGACGTGGCATCGACGTTGGTGGCCTTTGAGTCGTTGTAGTAGTCGACGCCGTTGAGGGTGGCGACGAATTCAAGCCGATGCTCGACGGCTTTGAATTTCTCGATGGCTCGACGTACGGCTTCAGCCGGGCATCCTGCCAGGCGCGAGGCGCAGACGGCGGCGAGGACGTTTTCAACGTTGTGGCCGCCCTTGAGTGGAATTGCACTCAGCGGAACGATCGACTCCGAGACGCCACCCTTTTCCGCGCGGAAGCATATCTGGCCATCTTCCACCCATGCGCCCTGGTCGATCGGGTACTCCATAGAAAACCAGTAAACTCGCGCCTTGGACCTTGCTGCCGCTGCGGCTGCTCGCGCGTTGTCGGCGTTCAGGACCAGGCAATCCTCTCCGGTCTGCGCGGCAAATATGCGCTCCTTGGCCACGGCGTAATTTTCAAAGCTGCCATGCCGATCGAGGTGGTCGGGCGTGATGTTCAGGATCACGGAAACTGCAGGATGGAACTCCTGGGTGCTCTCCAGTTGAAAGCTCGAAACTTCCAGAACGGACCATGTGTCGTTCATGCTCTCATCAATGAGTGAGACAACCGGCACGCCGATGTTTCCGCCAACCAGGGTTGGCTTTCCTGACTCTTTCAGCATTTCGCCCACGAGCGTCGTCGTAGTGGTTTTTCCGTTCGAGCCAGTGATGGCAATGGTCTGGCCTTTGAGGAAACGAGCGGCAAGCTCAAGTTCGCCAATGATAGACAAACCAAAGCTCTGCGCCTGGGCCAGTTCGGGGGTATCAAGGGGCACGCCGGGGCTGACCACGATGAGGTCCTGGCGGCGGAACGTAAGCAGGCCGTGGCCGCCGGCTTCCACATTGATTCCCTCATCGAGGAGCGCTGGAATGTCCTTTGCGAGCGCCTCAGCGCTGCGCACGTCGGAGACCGTGACCTGGGCTCCACGGCGGCGCAGGAACAGGGCCGCAGCCAGGCCGGATTTGCCCAGCCCGACGACCAGAACCTTTTTGCCCTTCAAATCCATCATGGCTCTATCCTCAGCCGCCGGCTTCTCCATTGTCTACTGAAGCAATGCTCGTTTTCATCCGGCCTAGCGCAATTTCAGCGTAGTGAGTGCAAACAATGCAAACACCAGAGCGCCAATCCAGAAGCGTGCAATGACCTTGGACTCACTCCAGCCCAACTGCTCGAAATGATGGTGCAGCGGCGCCATCTTGAAGATACGCTTCTTCCGCAATTTATAGCTGCCCACCTGAAGCATGACGGAGATGGCTTCAAGGATGAAGATTCCGCCGATGAACGGCAGAAGCA
Organism: Acidobacteriota bacterium; assembly: GCA_025353435.1. Lineage (GTDB taxonomy): Bacteria > Acidobacteriota > Terriglobia > Terriglobales > Acidobacteriaceae > Telmatobacter. The sequence goes on from JANXQR010000735.1 coordinate 4,317, forward strand.
GTTCCTGGCGAATGATGATGGCCACTGTGCCGATGGCTCCGCCCAGCGCCAGTGAACCTACGTCGCCCATGAATATTTCCGCCGGATGCGCGTTGTACCAGAGGAATCCGATGGAAGCGCCCACCATTGACCCGCAGAAAACGGTGAGTTCGCCGACCTGGGGCATGTGCTGGAGCTCAAGATAGTCGGCGAAAACTACGTGCCCGCTGACGTAAGTGAGTACGGCGAGCGCGCCTGCCGCGATGATGGTGCAACCAATGGCCAGCCCGTCGAGCCCATCCGTCAGGTTGACGGCATTCGAAGAGCCCATCAAAACGAAAACGACGAAAGCAACGAACGGTAAGAAGGCGAGAAACGCCAAGTGTGGAATGTGCAGAGGATAGTTCCACATCAAGTCGGGGTGCCAGCTTTTCACGAATGGGACCGTGAGCTGCGTGGAGAATAGTTTGAATTGCTGGAGGATGGCGAGCGCAACCGCAACGACGACGGCGGCAATTGCCTGCCCCAACAGCTTTTGGCGAGTGGTTAATCCCAGGTTACGGCGTTTGACCACCTTGATGTAATCGTCAGCGAAACCGACCGCGCCAAATGCGACCGTGGAGAAGACGGTGATCCAAACGAAGGGATTCGCCGGATCTGACCAAAGTACCGTTGGCAAAAGGATGGCAATGGCGATGAGCACGCCACCCATGGTTGGCGTGCCGGATTTCTTCTGATGCGACTTTGGTCCGTCTTCGCGAATGTACTGGCTGATCTGAAATTCGCGCAGCTTCTGGATCACGTAAGGGCCAATGAATAGCGCAATCAGAAGCGCCGTCAGCGACGCAAAGGCCGTTCTGAACGTGAGATACCGGAAGATGCGGAACGGGTGAAAGAACGGGTAAAGCTTTTGGTAGAGCAGCCAGTAAAGCAAGTGGCCTCCAGAGGCGGGTTAAGGCAGGATTGTCCCTGATTTTACAGGTCGCGATGCAAGACTGGCCGTGAAGATCAGGTCACGTCAGGTCACTTTCCAGATGCCTGCTGCCGCTTAAGTGCTGTGTCGAATGCTTGTTTTCGTTCCTCAACATAGCCTTGATATCCAGAGGGATCGACAAAGGCAACGCGGTCCCCGCCTTTCATACGATCGTATTTTGCCTTGAGGTCGAAGTAGCTTCCGTGCGCGCCGAGGAACACATTGCAAGGCAGGGCCTTAAGTACCGCGAATTCATTGCGAAAGTCGTCGGCGATCCGCGGATAAGTTCGATTAGCAATGAGCTTGTAACTGTCGAGAACGTTCGGGCTGCCCACGATCACTACGTGCAGAGTCTTTCCCGATTCGTTCACTTCCATGGTCCAGGTGGTTGTGCCCTTGGTGTGGCCTGCCGTTTTGTGTGCCGTGAGAACGGTGCCGCCGAGGGAGACAGTATCTCCATCGTGCAACGTGCGGTCGACATGCGCCGGCGGAAACCACATGGATTTGTCGTTTGCAAACTGAAAGTCGTTTCGGCCGCCTGACTCCACGACCGGCACATCTCCGTCCATTACTTCATACTTTGCGCCGGTGAGTTTCTTAATCGTGGCACTTCCTGCTGCGTGATCGTAATGCCCATGGCTGATGAGCAGGATCCTGACGTCGCCGAACTTGAAGCCCAACGCTTCGACGCTCTTCTGAATTTGCGCGGGTGACGACGCGAGATTGCTGTTGATGAGGATGTTGCCTTGAGGCGTAGTGATGAGAAAGGCCGCCAGGTCTTCGCTGCCAACGTAGTAGATATTTCCGGCGATGCGGAAGGGCGGAAAAGGTCGCGTCCATTCGGGAGGAGTTGCGGATGCGAAACGCAGCGACGCGCCGAGAAGCAGGAGCGCGAGGACCCCGACGATTCGCTTGAAACGTCTCACTTTCCCCCCGCGGTTGAAGCCTTCGCAATCTCGATGGCTCGTTCCAAGTGAACGCCTCGCGAACCCTTGACAAGAACGACATCGCCGGGACGCAGATTCTTCTTCATCCATTGCCCAGCCTCTTCTGTCTCCGGGACGAAGAGGGACGCGACACCGCCAGTGCAAGCTGCTGCTGCCAAATGGCGCGCGTTTCCGCGCACGCCAATAACGAGATCGAGGCCAGCCTCGGCGGCGGCTCGACCACAATCCGCATGAAGCGCCGGCCCTTGCTCGCCCAATTCCAACATTTCTCCCGCCACCAGGATGCGCCGCTTTGCGGGCCGCGATGCCAGGGTTCGAATCATGGATCGAAGCGCTTCAGGATTGGAGTTGTAGCTGTCATTAAGAATTGTGGCGCCGGCAATTTCGAGTACTTCGCCACGCTTGTCTCCGGCAGTCAGCGACTGGAGCGCCTCAGCGGCTGCTTCACGGCTGACGCCGGCTTCGACCGCAACAGCAAGGCCCGCCATCGCATTCTGTGCATTGTGCGCGCCAAGCAACCGCATGTTGAGCGAGCCATCTTCCTCTCCAGCACGGTAGCGAACGTGCAGGCCGTCAAGGTCCTCCGTTACCGCCAGGATCTGCGGGTCGGCGCAGGGGCCGGCGCCAAAGTAGACCACGCGGCCGGCAAAGTCGCGTCCGAATTGCGACACGTAAGCGTCATCGCAGTTAAGAAACACAACGCCGGTCGCGGGCAGCGCCGCAACCAATTCGAACTTCGCGCGCGCGATGCCCGCCTGGCCATCGGAGAAGTTCTCAACGTGCGCCGTGCCCACATTGGTGATCACGCCCCAGTCCGGCGCTGCAATCCGCGCCAGCGATGCGATTTCACCAAGGTGGTTCATGCCCATCTCGACCACGGCGATATCATGCTCCGGCTCAAGGCGCAGCAGCTGCATGGGCAGACCAAATTCGTTATTGAGATTTCCCTTCGATTTGAGAACGTTGAGTTTCGCGCCAAGCGCCAGGGCGATGGCTTCCTTGGTGGTTGTCTTTCCCGCAGAGCCGGTAACCGCAACCACGCGCTTGCCCCAGATGCGCCGCACATGCGTGGCAAGCGCCTGCAATGCGGTCAGTGGATCTTCGGCGATGAGGAGCGGAACGGCCAATGCCGCATCAGGAAGCGACGCGACGCGTGCGCGAGAAACGACGGCGGCGGCCGCACCGCGCTCCACAGCCGCTGCCACAAAGTCGTGCCCGTCAAATCGCTCGCCGCGCACTGCGAAGAAAAGCTCTCCGGCGGAGATTGTGCGGGAATCGATCGAGTACCCCTGTGCAATGACACCGCCTGCATTGGGGACAGTCGGCGGCGCTTCAAGCACGGCGCTTGCGCCAATCGCGGCTTCAGCTAATGTGAGCTTCATCGTTCCTCACCATAGCCCATTTCCGCCAAGACGGAAGCGGCGATTTTGGCATCATCGAAGGGAATCGTGCGATCGCCGAGAATCTGCTCTCTCTCATGCCCCTTGCCGGCAAGTAACACAACATCCGTGGGCTTAGCTTCGGCCAGCGCCAGCCGAATGGCTGTTGCACGATCGGCTTCAATGGTGTAGCGAACGCCGGTTGCCTTCAACGCGGGCTCAACTTCCGCGAGGATTTTAAGCGGATCTTCGGAGCGCGGATTGTCGCTGGTAGCCACCACGAAATCACTCCCTTCGCCGGCTGCCTGCCCCATCTTTGGACGCTTGGTGCGATCACGATCGCCTCCGCACCCGAAGAGAGTGATGACACGGCCTCCCGATTGTGCGGTCATTTGGCGAGCCAAAGCGATAAGATTCCGCAGCGCATCATCGGTGTGCGCGTAATCAACGACCACGGTAAACGGCTGGCCGGCGTCGACGGACTGAAAGCGTCCGGGCACGGGCTGCAGTTGCGGCACAAACTCGACAAGCTGATCGAAAGCTACGCCTCTCGCATGCGCCGCGGTGAACGCCGCGAGCAGATTGAGGATGTTGACGTCGCCGGCCAATCGTGACGCAACCTGGGCTGAACCTACGGGCGTTTCAAGATCGAAGACAGCGCCGCCAGGGGTGAGTCGATGGTTGGCTGCGCGCCAGTCACCGGCCTTGATGCCGTAGGTGCGCACCTCGGCGCCGGCCCGGCGTGCAGTGGCAGCCAATTGCTTGGTACGATCATCGTGGGCGTTGATCACGGCCACGCGCGGCGCGGGGTAAACCGTGCCATCGAACAGCAGGCGCTTGGCCGTGTAGTACTTCTCCATGGTGCCGTGATAATCGAGATGATCGCGCGTGAGGTTGGTGAATACGGCGACATCGAAGTTGACACCCGCGGCGCGCCCTTGGTCGAGCGCATGACTTGATACTTCGGTTATAAGCTCCGTAGCGCCGTGTGCTACGCCTTCTGCCATCAGCTCAAATAAATCGCGCGACTCGGGCGTCGTGTGTATGGAAGGTCGAATTTCTCCGGCTACATGGTATTCAATCGTGCCGACAAGGACAGTGGTGCGCGCCGCGAAGTTCAAAAGCGACTCGGTCAGAAACGCGGTCGTCGTCTTTCCATTGGTCCCCGTAATTCCGGTTGCGGCAAGCTTGCGCTCAGGGTGCGAGAAAAACGCAGCCGAGGCTTGTGCGAGAGCGCGGCGACCGTGCTCCACTTCGATTACGGGGCGACCCGCCTCATAGACAACGAGGTGATCAAATGCGTGTCCTGAATCCGTGATGATCCCAAGCGCGCCCGAGGCCAGAGCCTTCTCAACGTAACGATTTCCATCGGCCGAGCCCCCCTTCATCGCCACAAACACCGCTCCGGGCCGCACTCGCCGCGAATCGTATTCGACGCCGGTAATGTCCAGGTCCGAGTCGCCTGAAGCACCCACCGCCGTAACTTCCGCTATGAGTTCTTTCCATTTCATCTCATGCTCGATTGTAGTTGGGAGGGCGCCCGGGTTAACTAATGTCCGCGAACGCGACTGATCTCGGTTAGAAACTGATCCCGATGACTCGCTCCGTCGAAGGCTCGCGTGGGGATAAAGAATGCATTACCTGATGTTCCTACTACAAGAATATGATTCCCAGTGTCTCTCACTGCCTTCACTTTGGCCCAAGGGACCTCTCCTCGAACGCGACCAATGCTTGTTAGTATGCCCCAGCTTGAGATCGTGAGTGTCCGTTCACCTGTCTTTGCACGAACAAATATCCACAAGATGAGCAAACCAAAGGCCCCGGCAGTCCATTCAACCGCAGAAATGACATCGCCCATGTGCAATCCATTTGTAAATGCTTGCTTACTCGAAAGCCAGACTAACCCTGGCCACGCGGAAACAATCAGGACGATAGTTAATATCCTCGAAGACTTCGATAAGGAGAAAAAGAATACTCGTACGATTTCTGCTCGCGTCAATTTATAAGTGATTGTCATTGCGAGACTTCTCCGAGGCGCCCAAATAATCTTTGACCGTTGCAGACAGGTTAACTTCCCCGTCAGATCCTTTTGACGAGATTCGTTTCGAAGCTTGTTTTAGCGCGATCCGCGGACCACGATCCGCGTGCCGGCATTGACTAGCGTTCCGGCTGCCGGAGCCTGTTCGCGGACCGTGCCGCGGCCCGAAAATTCCACGGGTAGACCGGCACTTGCCGCCGTCTCAATCACCTTGCGCATGGACAGGCCAACGAGAGACGGCACCTTGATCTGATGTTCGGACTCGATGGCAACTGTAGTTAAGCGCGCATCCTGGGGGTTTGAGATCGCCTTCGATGGCGGCCCGACTGGTGTGTCGGGAGTCCCGTCACCAGTTTTGGCGACAGCGTCCTTCGAGCCCACGGGAGGCTTCTGCGATTGAGTCGTCGAGGTGGCTGGAGGATCTTTTTGCTCGGCGGACAAACGCAGCGGATCGTCAGCTGGCAGGTCATTCACAGCCGCATACAAAGCGTCGACGTCGGCCTGGTCATCGTGATCGTCTTCATGGATTGTCTCGTCGGTCTTCTGTTTTGTCTTCGACGGCCGAATCTCTTCGTCATGCGGCACGCCCATGTATTCGAGTACCTGTTGAGCCACCTCCGTGAATACAGGAGCGGAGACTGCGGTGCCGTAATAGGACGCGCCCTTGGGGTTGTCCATCACTACGGCAACGGCGATGACAGGATTGTTGACGGGTGTGATGCCGACGAAGGAAGCAATGTGCATCGTCTTCGAATAGCGGTGCGTGACGGGATCAATCTTCTGTGCCGTGCCGGTTTTGCCACCGGCGGAGTAGCCGTTAAGCTGTGCGGGCCTGCCGCTGCCGAAGAGGACAACACCTTCCATCATCTTGCGCATTTGCGCGGCAGCCATCTCGGAGATGACGCGGTGCGAGCCGGGCGGCAACGGATTGGACAACTCTTCTCCGGCTTTGAACGGCGCGGCGGTAAGGTCGGCGGGCTTTAGCGCGTTTGCGTCGAGTTGTCCCGGCATAAGCACACGCGGCGGTAAATAGGTGCCACCGTTGGCAATCGTTGAAACCATCGAGACAAGTTGCAGCGGAGTAACGCCGACCTCCTGACCGATTGCAATAGAGCCAATGGAAGAGCCGTTCCAGCGCGCGGGGACTCGCAACAGGCCGCGGGTTTCGCCGGGCAGTTCCGCGCCCGATCGCGCGCCGAAACCGAAGTCACGGATGTAGTGGTAGAAGCGGTCCTGGCCCACCTTGAGCGCGAGTTTTACGGCGGCAACGTCACTGGATTTCGCGAGCGCCGTGGCGACTGTTACTACGCCCATGCCGCGGTCACTTTTGTCGTCGTGGATGACGCGACCGGCAAGCGTGATCTGTCCACCCTGGCAATCGATCATGTCATCGGGTTTGGCGACGTTGGAATCCATCGCAGCCGAGTAAGTGACAAGTTTGAAGACTGAGCCAGGCTCGTAAACATCGCTTACCGCGTGGTCCTTGAGCAGTGCAGGCGTGGTGTGCCGGAACTGATTGGGATTGAAGGTGGGGCGGATTGCCAGCGCCAGGATCTGCCCGGTGTGCACATCCTGCACCACCACGGTTCCATTGTCGGCATGGGTGCGCTCCATGGCATGATCGAGTGCACGCTCGGCGAGAAACTGGATGTTCTCGTCGATCGTGAGGACAAGATTGCGGCCCGGCTCCGGATCGCGCTCACTTGATCCCAGCACCTTGCGGCGGGCGTCCATGGCCGTAAACATGGTGCCGGACACGCCATGCAGTTGCGGCTCAAATTTCTGCTCCAGGCCGCCCAGACCATTGTCATCAACGCCAACGTAACCGAGCACCTGGGCCGCGATCTCATTGTCTGGATAGAATCGCTGAAACTCCTTTTGGAAATAGATGCCCTTCAGATTCAGGGCTTTTATCTGGGCGCCGGCCTCGGGCGTTACGCGCCGTGCGATCCACGCAAAGCCGTTGTTCTTGGCGAGGCGATTGGCGATCTGTTCCTCGCTCGTCTGCACGTCACCGGCATCGGCATGTACGGCTGCGGCGAGCACGCGCGCGACCGCCTTCTTGTCTTCAATCTCCGTCGGCACCGCATAGACTGAGTCCACCTGCACGGTCATCGCCAGCCCATGCAGATTGCGGTCGTAGAGCACTCCGCGCCGCGGTGCCACCTCAAAGGTGCGCTGTTGCTGCTTCTGGGCGCGGTCGATGTATTCTTTGTTCAGTACGACCTGCAGCCAGAACAGCCGAACCGAGATTGCACACGCCCACATCAAAAACAACAGGCAGACAATCCAGAAGCGCCCCACCCGAAGAGGGACCGCTTTCGGAAAGGTGTTGCGATTTCTGCTGCGAATGGCGGCGGTGGACATCGGCGAATTGCTCCCCGGGTATAAAGCGCCCTCGTTCTATTACATTGATGGCGCCACGGGAGCCATTTGCGCCAAAACTGGAGCATTCGCATCAGGATGCGCTGTTTGATGGATCACCTGACCGGGCTGCGGCTCCGCCAACCCAAGTTGCCGCGCCATGCCATCAATGCGCGCTGGCTGCGTCAACTGCGCTTCAGACAGGCGGAGCTGGCGATTCTCCTCACGGAGTTGCTCGACGATTTGCTTTTCGCTTTCGACGCGATAGGAGCTCTCGATGGCGCTGAAGTGCTGCAGGCCGTAGATCATGATCAACGAAAACAACATCGTCACGGCCGCTGTGAAGCTACGCATCTCGCGCGCACGCACCGGGTCCGACGCCTTGACCAGCCGAGTGTTGTCAAAGTGCTTGGCGAAATAAAACTCTGGCGTGCGAACGCCGCGGCGGCGCAATGCCTGCTGTGCCAGCAGCTCGGTGTTTCGCTCGGTAACACGCGCGTTCCAGCTGCGCCCGGCTTCAAAGTAGGTTGTTGTCGCTGCCGCCATCACTCTCTCCTCAACGTCTGTTCCCTGCTGCCCGTTCCTTTGTACCCAACTTTTCGATTTCCGGCTTTTCCGCCGCTCTCAACTTCGCACTGCGCGATCGAGGATTGCGATCAATCTCTTCTTCCTCTGCCACCACCGGCTTCTTGGTCAGGATGGTCCAGATCCCCTTCTGCGCTCCCTCGCGCAGGCTGTCTTTCACGATGCGATCTTCCAGGGAATGAAAACTGATGACTGCCAGACGTCCGGAGGGCTTAAGCAACTTTGGTGCGGCCTCCATCAGCGCCCGTATTTCGTCTAACTCTCGATTCACAAAAATCCGTATCCCCTGAAATGTCCGTGTTGCCGGGTGAATCCTGTTCCTGTCCTGTTTCATTGCCGGGGCGGCTGAGGCTACGATTCGGGCCAATTGCCCTGTCGTCGTCACTGGCCGCCCGCGCACAATGGCTCTGGCGATTCTCCGCGACCTCCTTTCTTCTCCGTATTCGTATATGAGGTCCGCAAGCTCGCGCTCATTCGCCTCATTTACCACTTGTGCGGCGGTCTCGCCCCGGCGCGTGTCCATGCGCATATCCAGGGGCCCATCCGCCATAAAACTGAATCCTCGCGATGGTTCATCCAGCTGCATGCTGCTCACGCCGAAGTCCGCCAGCAGAGCGTCGACCGAACCGGCTTCCAGGTGAATCGGCGCCGAACTGAATGGCTCACCGATCAACTGCACCTCTGGAGCCTCAGCGCCAAGTTCTTCGCAAACCCGGTCCAGCTTTTCTGCGGCTAATTCCAGTGCCTGGAGGTCGCGGTCGAACCCGATCAACTTCCCTTTTGGCCCCAGCCGCCGGGCGATCTCGGAACTATGCCCAGCAAATCCAAGCGTGCAATCAACCACTGTGCTGCCCGGCTGCACTGCCAAATACTGCATCGCTTCTGTCAATAAAACCGGCACATGGCGCTTGTTCTCAGTCGTCATGTGTCCCCCTGAGGGGCTCCCGTCAAATCTGCGGGGTCAAAATTGCTGCGACCCGCTTGCGATTCTCTTCAGACAAGCCATTCACCGGCATTTCCTGCTCGAAGTTCGCCTGGTTATAAACCGCCAGGAAGGCGCCCATCCCCATCACATTCACGTTCACTTCCGCATCCAGCTGCGCCTTGCCGCGCAAGATCTGCGGCAACAACAACCTGCCCTGGTTATCCATCTCCACCTGCTGGCCGTAGTAATTGACCACGTTCAGGTACTCCTCCACTGCAGGGTCAAGGGCGCTGGCGCGGGCCAACAGCTGCTCCTTTTTTTCCCACTCGGGCATCGGGTAAATCTCGGCGCGCTTGCCGGTGGTGCTGGTAACAAAGAACTGGGCCACATTCTGGGCATCCATCTGCTGTTTGAAGGCAGCAGGCATCTTCAGCCTGCCCTTCTCGTCGATCTTTGCCGGATGGTTGCCGCGAAACATTTCAATTCCTCTTGCTAAATGGTCCAAATTTGGGTCTGAATACCTGTCCGCCTTGTGTTTCCGGTGGTCAGGCTGATTCCCTTGGAGAGTTCGAAAGCTATAAAAGCGGGCTCGGGAGAACTTTCGAGGGTATTCTTGTCTGTGGAGGAGCGAATTCGCTCTACCATTGTCCCTTTTGGTCCCCTTTTGACCACTTAAGAAACGATAATAGCCTCAGTCTTCTGCTTCGTCCAACCTGAAAAACAGGTACTTACGTGCGCATTCTCACGCAGGCTGGATGGAATAAGCCAATTGGGACTCCATCCAACGCCGACCACAACCTGTAGTGTTTACCCCTATGGTTCCCCTGAACTTTGGGGAACTTGGCAGGAACGCGGCTGATGGTGTATGGCGAAATAAAAGCGAAAGTCGGCGGGTTGAAGAGCTTCGCTGTGCCTTCTTCATATAGAGAAGTTCATCGGGCTGAGATCCTCAGACCTGATTACGGGCGCGGCTCTTCTGTGGAACCGGCGCAGATCGAGTTCTGGGTCGACGGCGCGCGTCGACTCCATGATCGCTTTCTATTCACAAAGGAAGAAATAGGTTGGCGGAAGGCTTGCCTCTATCCGTGAATATCTATCCCCACTAAACGGTCTGGGCACGGCGCTTATGAGCGGCCCGTTCTCCCAGCATCCAGATGAGGTAAAGCAGCACCACGATATTGGTGACGAGCAGTCCCACCCGCAGCCACGTTAGCCTGCGGATCAACTCGTGAATCTCGAACGGCAGGAAAGACGCGGTGATGATGAGGGTGAGGAACTCAGCCCAGGTCTTTTCGAGATAAAGCCCGATGGCTTCAATCACGCCGACAGCGGCATAGCAAAACGCACCGAATCCGATTCGCCTGAGAAGCGGGTCGTTAAGGAGCTCTGCCTTCTCAAACAGGAAGTTGACGAATCGCGACTCCGGATTCATCTTCAGGTCGCCGATCATGCGCCACATCACGTCATCGATGTCTTTATGCAGCAACCGTATGGCGCCGACTCCAATGGCCACAAACAGCAGGGCTCCCAGCAGTTTGTATGCGGCAATCAGCACGAGGCCCGGGCGATGGTTCCGCCGTCCTTGCACGAGATTAGAAGCGGAACCCGTCATGAGTAGGGGAGCGTTCAAGATTTAGAAGCGAACCTTGCAGTAATTCTACGTTATTGGCCGGTCATTGGTTCGTGTGTCCGGCCGCACCCCGGCACTGGTGATTGCATCCCCGCGGCCGCCTTTGTTGCTGACATGGAGAACTGGACGGAGAGTTTCCATGCGCTCAATGAAGGGCGGAAAGATCGAATCCACTTCATGTGCTGGAACGTTCCTTGAGTGTAGTCAGTTCCAAGAAAGGTCGTTTCCCCATGTCGCAGTCACGCAAATCCATCCTGGCCGCAGTCGCGGTTCTCGCATGCGCAGTCGCAGTACCCGCCCTTCACGCACAAATGGATCCCGAGGTGGGCGGCGCTCCCATGTTTGTCTCGAAAAACATTGTGGAGAACGCCGTGAACTCCAAGGATCACACCACGTTGGTTGCCGCTGTAAAGGCCGCAGGGCTGGTTGAAACCCTTGAGGGCGCAGGGCCGTTCACGGTCTTCGCCCCCACCAATGAAGCCTTTGACAAACTGCCTGCCGGCACTGTTGACACGCTGCTCAAGCCGGAAAACAAGGACATGCTCGTGAAGGTACTCACCTATCACGTGGTGGCCGGAAAGGTTAGTTCAAAGGACTTGGTAAAGATGATCAAAGCAGGCAAAGGCAAGGCTGAGATCAAGACTGTCGAGGGCGGAACACTTACCGCCACGACGCAGGGAGGGAAGGTAATGCTGACCGATGAAAAGGGCGGAATGTCCACCGTGACTATCGCCGATGTCTACCAGTCGAACGGCGTGATTCACGTTGTCGACTCGGTTGTCCTCCCTAACTAATTCAACACGTTGTTCCTCTTGCCTCCGGGCAGCGGACCTGTCTCTGGCTCCGCTGCCCGGCCTTTTTTCCGCAGGCCGCGGAGCGAGGTCAAAGGCGTTAGGATCGAAGCGATGATACGTGAATTTGAAACCAGCGATTGGGTTCCACATCCGGTTGAGCTGGTTTTTGCATTTTTTGCGAACCCATCGAATCTGCCCCACCTGATGCCACCTGAAGTGCACGCGCGCATTGAAGATGTTCGTCTTGAGCCGCCGCCGCCCCGCCCTTTGGCGTCCGATCCGGCGCGCCGCTACAAGAGCATCGCGGCCGGCGAAGGCTCCGAGATTCTCATCAGCTTTTATCCCATCAAGTGGCTTCCACAGCGGGTGAGTTGGACCGCGCGCATTGTCGAATTCGAGTGGAACAGCCACTTCATCGATGAGCAGGTCCGCGGCCCATTTGCCAAGTTCCGCCATCGCCACGGGATAGAACCTCAGCTCCGTGATGGGGTGGAAGGAACGCAGGTGACCGACACGATCCGCTACGCCCTTCCTGGTGGGATCTTCGGCAATCTCGCGGCCGTCAGCGTCTGGAATCAATTGACGAAGTCTTTCGAATTCCGCCAGAAGCGGCTGCCGGAAGTGTTGGCTGCCGCATCACGGCAGGCCGTGCAACGCGCATAAATTCGGCGTTACTTTTTCAGGTTCAGAAGGGCATCGCGATCAATCACGTTGCCATCGAGGATGACCGTGGAAATGTGGCGCGCATTCCACACGCTCACGGTCGGGTCTGCATCCACCACGATCATATCGGCGCGCCGGCCCGGGGCGATTAGGCCCAGTTCATTCCAATTAAATTGGAGCGCGTAGTTATTAGTGGCTGCGGCAAGCGCTTCTCGAGGCGTGAGTCCGATCCGAACCAGCATCTCCAGTTCCACATGCAATGAGATCCCAGTGAACGATCCGGAGATGGGCGCACCTGAGGCAGCAAGATAGTGCGGGTATGCCGTGAAGATGACCTGGTTGATCCGCCACAATCGCATCGCAGACTGATCGGCCTTTTTGCGCTGGCCCTCCTCCAGGTAGCGCTGTGCGCTCGCCGGCAAGCGGTGCGACCACCCCGGTAATGGATACACCATTTCGCCGGTTTTGCGATCGGGAGGGTCAAACATTCTGGCCGCATCAAACAGCGTAGCCACTGGCTCGGTCCAAAGATTGCGATGACTCGGCAGGCGCTGGTAGTAACTGGCAAACATGGGCACCAGCGCTGCGCGATGAGACGCCAGGAACTCCCCATACGAACGCACGTGAGAATCAGTCGACGGCAACCGCTCGGAGTAGTCGTAGGCCGTAGTCGCGGCGGTTCCTTCGGGGTCGTCCACCAGCGGCCGCTGCAATTCGTCGGGAACCAGGCCCAGTTCATAGCGGCCCATCCGCATCAACGCATCCACTCCGGCTTCAACTCCAACTCGGTACGGAGTCGCGACAAATTCACCGTAGGTGATGAGCCCCAACTGGTGGGCATGCGCAATAATCCATTGCGCATTGGCGGCGGTAACTTCGTGCCCGATCCACAGCACTTTCGTTCCGAGTTTGGCTGTATCGTTCAGTTGATGCAGCGTGTCTTCAGGGCTAAGTTCCGTTGGACGGGCTGATTCGCGGAGCTTCGCGGCCCACGCGGGTTGGCCAATCAGCAGGCTCCAGTCGTCGGTGGTGCCGATGGAGTCGAGCAGATAAAGATGCGGAGCGGGACTGGCCGTCATGTCGATGTGACCGCGGCGGCTGTCGGAGCTGGTGACCACGGTTGTGACGCCCATGTAGAGATCGGCGTTGGCGTCGGCCTGGCTGCTCATCCCGGCGAATCCATCAACCAAGCCGGGCAAAATGTACTTCCCGGTGCAGTCAATAACGCGAGCGCCTTTAGGAATCGGAAGCGTGGCGCGTGATCCAACATCGGTAATGCGCCCGTTCTGCACAATGACGATGGAATCGGGCTGGTCCTTGGCGGATCGGCCCCAATCGGTGACGTCAACTAACGTGCCCCCTTCAAGAACAAGAGGAACAACGGGAGCTTGTGCGCGACCCTGCAGCGCACCCAGCAACAGGCCGAGGATACCCACCAATAGGAATCGGTCAGTTCGCATAGAAGAGTTGGTCTGCTGAGGATTGTTGCACGGACCCAGCGTTCGAAGACGACAGGACGGGTCGCGGGATCGACGTGCCCCATTCTATGCCAAGATTCGAAGTGTTTTCTTTAATCACTTTCAAGGTTAGCTGGCCACGAGGGTGGGGCGCCGGCGGCCGGCGAGCAGCGGTTGAACCTGCGCGTAAGCTTCCTTCACCGAGAGTCCGTATTTCTCGCGCAGCGCTTCTGGTTTGCCGTGTTCGATGAACTGGTCAGGCCAG
>JANXQR010000796.1 GCA_025353435.1 Acidobacteriota bacterium
GGGGATAACAGATAGAAGTGGAGACTGCGATCGATCATCTCCCCACGAATGAGGCGGGAGAAGATTCCCAGACAGCCAAAAAATACGCCGAGCCGGATGTAATAGAACTGCACGATCCCCGCAAGCACGTTGGTGTCTTCGCTGAGCGCGAAACCGGGATGCGGCTCAAACAGCGTGTGCATGAGAATGATGAACGTGGGAACAAAGGCGAGAAAGTAGATCCAGCTTGCCTTCCAGGAGTACAGGTTCCTTCTGACTTCAATGCGCACCAGGCGGCGCGCTTGCAGCCAATAGAGTGTCCAGGGCTGTTGGACGTCGGACTGCATAAATGCGCTGCTATTCATCATGACGATGCGCTCCCGTCCGAACCAATCAGGTACTGATAGATGGCTTGAGTGTCGTCGTCAGCGGGCGCGACAGACTCGATTTGCACCAGCCCCTCAACGGCAATTCCGTTCAGTAACCGGTAGAATTCGTCGAGATCGCCAGTGCGGAGGAAGACGCCTTTTCCATCATTGTGAAGCCTCGCCTCGACACAGTGATTCATGGCGAACATCCGCGAAGCAAGCACTTCCGGGCGATCGCACCGAATCAGCACCTGCATCGGCTTGTCACGCACTTCCTGGCGCACCTGGTGGATATTTCCCTCCGCAACCAAATAACCGCCAGCAATGAGAACCACGCGGTCGGAAATTCTGTCCACCTCGTCGAGTATGTGGCTGGAGATGATCAGGTGCATGCCCTGGCGGCTGAGCTCTTCAAACAGCGCCAGCGATTCCGCGCGGGCCATGGGGTCGAGTCCATTCAGCGGTTCGTCAAGAACGAGCACACGCGGATGATGCGCAATGGCCTGGGCGAGCCGGATCTTCTGGCGCATTCCTTTGCTGTAGCCCGCAATCCTGCGGCCAGCCGCGTCGCCAAGCTGGACGCGCTTAATTGCTTCGTGAGCAAGCCGAAATGCGTCGGCCTCACTCATTCCGTGCAGCAAGAGGCTGTCCATCAAGAACTCCCAGCCTGTCAATCCGCGCGGAAAGGAATCGAATTGTGTGCAGTAGCCGACTTCGCGAAAGAACTGCGTCGCGTCGCCGGGCGCCAGGCCCAGAACGGAGACGTGTCCGCTCGAAGGTTGCACCAGGCCGGTCATCAGGTTCATCAGCGTAGTCTTGCCGGACCCATTGGGGCCTACCAGCGTGGTCACTCCGGGGGGGATGCTGAGCGACACACGGTTCACGCCCAGGACTTCGCCATAGAACTTGGACACGTCGTCGAAGATGATGCGATCGCTCATCGAAGTCATCCTCGGACCACCTCGCGGGCGCGAATCCGTGCGTTCAACATCGCGACACAGATCAGGCAAATCAACAGCAGCATTGCCGCGATGGCTTCATTGGGAAGGTCCTTCCCAATGCGATTGAAATCCGGTACACCCAGCAGGCGCTGCCAGGTTTGCACCATGATCACCGGCAGGTTCAGCAACAGTCCCCACTTGGTCCGCAGGATTGCACTGGCCACGCCACCAATCCCCGCCGGAACAAACACGGCGGCAAAGATGATGCCCGTTGCCACTACCCGCCATTTGACCCAGGAAGACAGGGCAATGCCAAGGAACGAGAGCAGCACGATCCAGATGAGGCACCCCGCCAACAGTCCGCCCGCCACCTCGAGGTTGGCCCCCATCCACGGTTGCGGCGATGCATACCCCTGGTACACAAAGAGCAGCAAACACGGCACCCACGTGACGAGTGAAAGGCACGACAACAGCGC
>JANXQR010000842.1 GCA_025353435.1 Acidobacteriota bacterium
CATTTCACAGCGCGGCCGACCTTTTGCGGATTGCCGATGATCACAAACTCACCATCAGCGAATTGATGCTGGCAAATGAGTCCTCGCTCGCGGCTCAACATGGCGGCCAATCCAGCGAAGCGCCTGTACGCGCTGGAATCCTGCGCATCTGGCAGGCAATGAGCGACTGCATCGATCGGGGTATGGCAACAGAGGGAATCCTTCCTGGAGGATTAAGCGTGCGCCGGCGCGCCCATCGTCTCGCTGAACGCCTGCGCGCCAAGGAAGTTGACGGCAAGGCCAGCGACCCGTTGGCCCCGCTCGACTGGGTGACGGTCTACGCCATGGCGGTGAACGAAGAGAATGCCGCAGGCGGCCGCGTCGTGACGGCTCCCACAAACGGGGCGGCCGGCGTGGTTCCCGCCGTTGGGCGTTATTACGAACGGTTCATCTCCGGCGCCGATGATGAAGGCATCCTGCGTTACTTCCTTACTTCTGCGGCCATAGGAATCCTTTATAAGGAGAACGCCTCGATTAGCGGAGCCGAAGTTGGATGCCAGGGAGAAGTCGGAGTTGCTTGCTCCATGGCAGCGGGCGGCCTCACTGCGGCGCTCGGCGGAACCAACGGACAGATCGAGCACGCCGCGGAAATCGCCATGGAGCATAACCTGGGCATGACCTGCGACCCCATCGGCGGGTTGGTTCAGATTCCCTGTATCGAACGCAACGCCATGGGCGCCGTGAAGGCAGTGCACGCTTCGCGCATCGCGCTCAACGAGTCTGCGGAGCACAAGGTCTCACTCGACCAGGTCATCCGGACAATGTATTTGACGGGGCTCGACATGCAATCGCGGTACAAGGAAACCAGTCTTGCCGGTCTTGCGCTCAATATTATTGAGTGCTGAACCGAGTTGGAAAGGATCCTGACCTTGCCAACCCACCGGCTAATGTCTGGATGCACTGCAAGCCCAAGCAGGGGCGATGCAGGATTGATTGATCACTCGCTCATCAACTAACATTGCGGCAAAGGCAAATTAAACGTGGACCCGAACGAGACCCATCAATCACCGCACCCGGGTCATATCGAATCTGGCGCACCCCTCGCCGATGCATCGGGATCCGTGGCCCCGGCGTGGCATACCGTCGTGCTCATCGTCGGTATTGGCATGCTTTCCGTCGAGGGAGCGAGAGAGTTGTCCGGACCGAACGCCAATGCGATCGATTCGCATAGGCTTACGACATACGTGACCACGGTTGGTTCAGAACTACTGATGCTCGGCTGGGTCTATTTGGGAATGCGTCTCCGCAAGATTCCCTTCCGCTCACTCTTCGGCGATCTCTCCGGCGGAGTCAATTCACTGTTTCTAGACTTTGGCATCGCCATCATGTTCTGGATTGGCAGCTTCGTTGTGCTCGGCTTCATCGGCCTCACCTGGACGCTGACTGAGATGGCACTCAAGCACCAGTCGCTTCTTTCGCCGGACGGCAAGCCGGTTGCTGTGTCAGACCCCGCACAACAGCACTTGATCCACACACTATCTGCGCTCGCCCCATCCAACGGCCGCGAAATAGCCGCATGGGCATTGGTGTGCATCATGGCTGGCCTGGTTGAAGAACTCGTCTTTCGCGGCTACTTTCAGCGCCAATTCGCTGCATGGTCACGAGGCGCCGTCGCAGGGGGCGTGGTGTTTTCTTCGCTTCTATTCGGAGCCGCGCATGGATATCAGGGGATACGCAACATGGTCTTGCTCTCGGTATTCGGAGCGCTCTTCAGCCTGCTCGCCATCTTCAGGCGCAACCTGCGTGCGGGCATCTTTGCGCATGCGTGGCACGACTTCGCCATAGGATTATTGCTCGCCTTCGTAAAGTCACGTCACCTCATCTGAACCACGCGCGTGGGCTCGCATCCAATTTCGAAAAAAATGTTGCCACTTTTTCCACTCATCTTTCGTTTTTCTCTTGACACTCGTGTTGCATGAATCTATACATTCCTCAACTGCATTTCATATTGCAGCTTCGATGCAACCCATCGAAAAAGGGAGAATAGACAAATGGCAACGAAAAAGGCAGCCAAGAAAGCACCTGCTAAGAAGGCCGCGAAAAAGGCAGCAAAGAAGAAGTAGTAGCGGTACTCCAACACAACAGGCAACACTCTAGGGGGACGCTTCAAGCGTCCCCCTTAGTGTTTCTGCGCCAAATTAGAACTTTTCCATCACTCGCTGGCAACCGATAGAATTTGCGACAGAGGGAAATATTCAATGACT
Organism: Acidobacteriota bacterium; assembly: GCA_025353435.1. Classification (GTDB taxonomy): domain Bacteria; phylum Acidobacteriota; class Terriglobia; order Terriglobales; family Acidobacteriaceae; genus Telmatobacter. Next base: position 2,244 of record JANXQR010000842.1, read on the forward strand.
CGCCGCCGCTGGATTGCCGATCAATGGGACGAGGCCAGCGCCTCCTTGAGTGGAGCACAGGCCGAGCACATGGCCCGCGTCCTGCGCACTCAACCGGGAATGCAGGTGGATGTGGTGGCAGGCGGCCACGTCTTTCATGCTCAGGTCGCCGCGGTCGCGCCGCATGAAGTCCGATTCAATCTGATCGCCGAAATTCAGGCCGATCCCGCTCTTCCCATCACGCTGGTCATTTCCATATTCAAGTTTGACCACATGGAGTGGGGCATCGAGAAGGCGACCGAACTGGGTGTGGCCGCCATCGCCCCGGTCATCGCGCGCCGCACTGAGAAGCACTTGGCGCAGGCTGCCGGGAAGCGTGTCGAGCGGTGGCGCCGGATCGCGCAAGAGGCTGCCAAGCAGTCTCGCCGGTCCGACGTTCCGCTCATTCACGATCCCGCCCCGCTCGCTGAAAGAGTGCGAGCGGCATCCGACGCCACCCGCATCGTCCTCGCCGAACAGGAACGAACCATGACGTTACGTTCATTAGTCGAGAACGCCGTGAACGCCTCACAAAACGAGATGCCATCACTTGAATTCGCCATCGGCCCCGAGGGCGGGTGGGCGTCGGAGGAAGAAGCGCTCTTCGATGCCAATGGCTGGCGCGCCGCATCAATCGGGCCTCGTATATTGCGCGCGGAAACCGCGGCTATCGCGGCTTTAGCCGTGGTCGCTTCGTTCCTCGAGTAGCTTGGAATTAAGAATCGATGGTACCGAGCGGTTACAGCGACACCCCCCGCTTCCACGGAATGAAATCGTTCTGCCCCAGCACCTCGGCCTTGGTCATCCGTTCGCCATCTGCAACTTCGATGCAGAGTTCCAGCAGCTTCCGCGCGCAATCCTCAATCGTCGATTCACCAGTCACAATCCCGCCCGCATCGAAGTCGATGATGTCGCCCATGCGTTCCGCCAATGTGGAGTTGGTGGAAATCTTCACTACCGGCGCCACGGGATTTCCCGTCGGCGTCCCCAGCCCGGTAGTGAATAACACCAGGTTCGCTCCCGCACCCGCCTGTGCCGTAACGCACTCCACATCGTTGCCCGGAGTACACAGCAGGTTCAATCCCGGAGTGGTTGCGTACTCGGGATAGTCGAGCACGCCGCGGATTGGGCCAACGCCTCCCTTGCGCGCAGCCCCCGCCGACTTGATCGCATCTGTCGTCAGGCCATCCTCAATGTTCCCCGGTGACGGATTCATCTCGAATCCCGAGTGCACCGCCTTGGCTCGTGCGGAGTAGGCATGCATAAGGTCATAGAAACGCTGCGCCAGTTCGTCCGACGCACAGCGATTGATCAGTTCCTGTTCGACGCCATGCAACTCCGGAAACTCCGAGAGAATTGTCTTCGCGCCAATCTCCGAAAGTAGATCCGACACATATCCAAGCGTCGGATTTGCCGAGATTCCGCTGAACCCGTCAGAGCCTCCGCATTTCAGCCCCAGCGTGATTGCGGATAGTGGAGCAGGCGAACGCTGCGCGCGGTTCGCCTCAACCAACCCGGCAAATGTCTTGTCCAAAGCTCCCGTCATCAGCGCAGTCTCGCGGCCCGAACGCTGTTGATCGAATACCAGCACCGGCTTATGCATCTCCGGATCGCGCGCGCGTAACTCGTCCATAAGCATGCGCACTTCCGCGTTCTGGCAGCCCAAGCTCAGGACCGTAGCGCCCGCCACATTGGGATGATGAATGTACCCGGCCAACAATCCACAAAGCGCCTGCGCATCCTGCCGTGTGCCGCCGCAACCTCCCTGGTGCGTCAAGAATCGGATGCCATCGACATTAGGAAATGCGCGCTCGGGATGGCTAACTCTCACCGCACTCACCGAATCAAAGATCTCCGGATCCGCCTTCGATCCTTCGACCCTTCCCTTCACTAGTTCGCGCACGTACTGCCGATAACTATTCCTTGCACTTCCATAGCCGAGTTCTTCTTCAAGCGCCTCACGCATCCGGTCAACGTTGCGGTTCTCGCAGAACACCAGCGGCAGCACTAACCAGTAATTGCGTGTGCCCACCTGCCCGTCGGCGCGGTGATATCCCATAAACGTGCGCCCAGTCCAGGCCGACGCATCCGGAGGCGTAAAGGGCACTGGCTTCCGCGTCGCCGTATAGGCATCGGCCCGGTGCCGTACGTTGCGCGTCGAAATCAACCCACCGCGCGGAATCGCCTGCGTCACCTCGCCAACCGTCATCCCGTACATGCGGATCACATCACCCGGTGCCAGGTCCGTGAGCGCCATCTTGTGCTTGGCGGGAATGGCCTGGGTAACGGGAGACGTTGCCGCGACATCTCCGAAAGCCACCGTGCTACCCGCAGGGAGTGGAAGCAATGCAACCACGACATTATCCCGGCGATCAATCTGAACAACTGTAGCCATCGTGTAGGTTCCTTTGCCTAAATCAAAAACCAGCAGGCCCAGAATACAACCCCCACGGCACACGGTGAACTATGATCGACTAGTCGTAGGATTGTTCGGAGTTGAGATGAAGGCAATCGTTTTGCGCGCGCCCGGTGAGGCCGCGCTGGAGCAGGTTCCCGAACCGCCGAAGGTGGAAGGACACAATATTCTGCTACAGGTCCGCCGGATCGGGCTCTGCGGCAGCGACCTGAACTCATACCGCGGCCGCAATCCGCTTGTCACGTATCCGCGCATCCTCGGCCACGAGATCGCCGCTACAGTTGCCGAATCGAATCCGAATCATCCGGAGTGGCAGCCTGGCACTGCTGTCACACTTTCCCCCTACACGAACTGTGGCCAATGCGCGTCGTGCAAACGCGGCCGCCCCAACGCCTGCCAGTTCAATCAAACATTTGGAGTGCAGCGGGACGGCGCGCTCGCCGAATTCATCGCCGTCTCTGCCGACCGACTTTACCGCGCCAACCTCTCGCTCAAAGAGCTTTGCCTGGTGGAGCCGCTCACCGTTGGCTTTCATGCTGCCGCCCGCGGCCGTGTCGCCTTTGCCGAGACGGTAGCCGTCATCGGATGCGGCGGCGTGGGCCTGGGCGCTGTGGCCGGAGCTGCGTTTCGCGGAGGTACGGTGATTGGCATCGATGTCGAAGAATCCAAGCTCGCGACGGCGCGCAAAGCCGGCGCCGCACACACCATCAACACCTCAGTCGCTGACCTGCACGCGAATCTCTTCGATCTCACCAGCGGTCACGGCCCTGACGTAATCATTGAAGCCATCGGCCTTCCGCAGACCTTTCGCGCCGCGGTAGAAGAGGTGGCTTTCACCGGCCGTGTTGTTTACATCGGATACGCCAAGCAGGAAGTCGCCTACGAGACCCGCCTCTTCGTGCAGAAGGAACTCGACATCATGGGATCGCGCAACGCGCAGCCTGAAGATTTCCGCGACGTGATCCGCATGCTCGAAGAACACCGCTTCCCTGTCGACGACGCCATCACGCATACAGTTCCAATGCACGAAACACCGGCAATCCTCGCCGCATGGGATCGCGACCCCGCACACTTCGGAAAAATCATGATCGAAGTTGGCTGAGGGCGATCAGTCGAGAGGGTCGCCGGCCACGCTGCGGGCGATGTTATTACCAGCCTTGCAAGGACAACGCTGTTAACTTTTTTCTTCTAACAGCGTTGTTCGCTTAGGAGGAGAAATGATACTTCGAAACTTGCTGTTGTCAGCGGGACTGTTTTCCGCGTCGTTCGTGCCTTCGGCTCTGGCGGCCGATGTTACGGGAAGGTGGAGTGTCAAGATCATCTCCACCTCGTATGGCGAAGTCCATGGGGTCGCCGGGTTTACTCAGAATGGAACCCGTGTCACCGGGTGGTTGGGACCAAGCGAGAGCGACCCAATCCCCATCACTCTCGAACTCAAGGAAAACAGGCTTACGATTTGGACTCATCCTCAACCAGGGAGGAATGTAGTATTTGTCAGATGCGACGTGACGATAGACGGCGACAAGATGAGCGGAACGATCGACACGAACAAAGGTACGATCGAATTCAATCGAACCTCGCCTAACCCTCCGCCGGCTGTTAAGGCGAAGCCTGGCAGCTAGATTGAAGGCAGCCGCGGAGATCTACCCAATGCCATTACCAGGGATGCGTGGCACGTAGCAGCAGTGCAGCCAGCACGCCCCCAAGCAGCGGTCCAATCACCGGAATCGGAGCATAGCGCCAGTTAGACCCCCCCTTCCCGGGAATGGGAAGTAGAAAGTGAGTCAGCCGCGGCCCAAGATCGCGCGCAGGGTTGATCGCATAGCCCGTCGTACCGCCAAGCGAGAGCCCGATACCCCACACCAGGCTCCCTACCAAAAGCGGCCCCAACCCCGCGACCGGCCCATGCTCCGCCACTCCTGGTGAAAAAATAGCGCCGGCAACCAACACGAGTAGCGCGGTCCCCAGAACTTCGCTGAATAGGTTCGCGAGCGGGCTACGAACTGCAGGTCCCGTGCAGAACACGCCGAGTTTCGCAGCCGCATCGGGAGTCTTCGACCAATGCGGCGCATAGTGCAGCGTCATCAGCGTTGCTCCGCACATTGCGCCCAGCAATTGCGCCAACCAAATCCACAGCACGCCGTCGAACTTCCCAGTCCTCACTGCGCTCGCCAGCGTAATCGCCGGATTGAGCGCCGCACCGGGGCTCCCGAATCCCTGTGCCACCAACACGCCACACAGCACCGCGAGGGCCCAGCCGGTTGCCACCACAATCCAACCCGAGTCCGCCGCATACGACTTGCGCAGCGTCACCCCAGCGTTCACGCCATTGCCAAGCAACACCAGCACAAGCGTGCCCATGAACTCGCCAAACCACACAGAATGCATCACGACTCCTTCGATGCGCGCATTTTATTGAAATGAGAGACGAAAGCATTCTGCACTGCGCGGCGTAACTTCGCCAAGGTCAATTGCACCGACCGTGACTTGCGGCACAAAACCTTGAGCCGCGGCTCAAGGTTTCGGCGTCCCAGCCTGTCTAGCAATTTCGGCGGCTGCGTACTTTGACCAATGCGCAACCAACTCGTTTACCACCGTGTGCCCCACCGAGTACGCGGCTTCAAGCGAAGGCAGATAAGCGCTGTAGTTTCCAATCCGCTGCCGCGCCAGGCTCTCTGCCGCACTCAGCCCGCGTGGCTGCTGATCGTAGTTGCTCACCGTCCGTAGAACCATGATGCGCTGCCAATCCACCTTCCCCGCATTCGCCAGAAATCGCAACGACTGCAGCGTCCCCGTATCCTCCATCGCGGTCGTAGCAAACTCGCCCTTGCCACCACTGAAGTACCGCATCCATTCATCCGCCCAGGCATCCGAAAGTTTTCCATGCCAGTACCGCGACCCCGTCACCTCATCGCCCATGGTCACGAACGGTGGCCGATTCGCCGCTGCCCCTTCAAACTCGCGCCGCACTTCCTTCAGCCGATCCGAATCAGCCAGACGCGTCTCCTTCGTCAGCTTAAATGCCCAATCCGCCAATCCCGCATTTAGCTCGTAAACCTGTCCCTCAAGCGGCGCAGCGGGCTGCTCAAAAGGCTTCGTCTTCCGCAGCGGAATGTATCCCGTCGGCCAGTCCTTCGGAATCTCACGGGCATCGATCTCGTACCCCAGATCGCCATCCACCACCCAGCGCGCCCACGCCGCCGAGCCCAGCGAAACCCGCTCAGGATCGCCGCCCGCAATTCCGGCAACTATCCAGTACGCATGCGTTAGGTCGAAGCGCGGATCCAGCCCCAGCGCCATAATTGTCGAAGCTGCGTGCGCCGTACCCTGCCCTGTAAGCACCGCCAACTCGCCTGCATCATTCATCCGCACGGCATGAAAGCCCGCCGCCAGAGGATAAATGTGGTCAAGGTGATCGCGCTCCACCCAGTACTGCAGTTCGCCGGGCGCATCGCCCGTGTCTTCGCCTACTTCAAACATCGCCACCACAACAACCTTCACAGGAATCGGCTTTGTCTGCGCATGCGTGGTGGCAGCGGCCAAAAATATCACGAAAGAAATAAATCGTCGCATCAAAGAGTTCATTTCCTAAGATGGTAAATCCGAGCGCATCGGACTCATCGGACTATACGATAAGTAGGGCGTTCGAGGAGACTGGACAAATGAAGGCAACGAGCTTTCTGATCTGGGCAGGCATGATGAGCATGGCAATCGCAGCAATGTCTCAGCAGGCGCAACCCACCCACCGCTGGGCCATTGTCGTCCATGGCGGCGCGGGCGTAATCGAACGCGCCACCATGAAACCCGAGACCGAAGCTGCCTATCGCGCGTCGATGAAACAAGCCACGGAAGCCGGTGCCAAGGTGCTTGACGCAGGCGGCCCTGCCCTCGATGCCATTGAAGCCGTCATCCACATCCTCGAAGATGACCCCCTCTTCAATGCGGGCCGGGGAGCGGTCTTCACCGCAGATGGCAAAAACGAACTGGACTCCGCCATCATGGACGGCGCCACGCTTAAAGCAGGCGCAGTCAGCGGCGTCACCCGCACGCGCCACCCCATCAGCCTCGCCCGCGCCGTCATGGATCAGTCACCTCACGTGATGCTCAGCGGCGTTGGAGCCGACGAATTCGCCGCGCAAACCGGACTCGAACAGGTCGAGCCGAGTTTCTTCTTCACCGAACGCCGCTGGCAATCCCTCATCAGGCAGTTGAAGAAAGACGGCCTCCCCATCCCGCCACGCCCCGCCGGCGCACCGCCCGCGCCAACCGAACCGATCTCCGAAATCGAATCTCCCAACGCCCACAAGTACGGCACTGTCGGCGTGGTCGCACTCGACCGCCAGGGAAACATTGCCGCAGGGACCTCCACCGGCGGCACTCAAGCTAAGCGCTGGGGC
>JANXQR010000860.1 GCA_025353435.1 Acidobacteriota bacterium
AATTCAACACGTGATAGCGCCCCCGAAGCGCCCGCCAAAAAAGTACCGGGTGACCCACTGCACACGCATTAGCCCGTTACCGTTGCTTCCTTCCGGACCTGGCGGGGTTGGCGGGATTACGTCGCGTAGGACCCGGCACTAACCGATTCTAACATCCGACAGGGCGCAAATCCTCGACTGGCTTCCGTGCTTTTCCGGCACCGCAAGGATGCATTTGGGTATACTTCGGCTGAATCTTCAACCCGCAATTCTGAGGTGCTGAGTGAGAACTCTTGTTCTTTGTTTCGCGATTCTGATCAGTGGATTTGCCCCTACCCTGGCCCAGGAACCGCCGCCAGCGGGCAAGAAAGAACCGGAAAGCCTGAACGCGGCAATTATCGAGGCACGCAAGGCCACTGCCGAAAAGAGATTTGCCGATTCCGAAGCGTTGATGTCGAAGGTCACAACTGAAAATCGGACTCTCATCCTCCCCTGGGTGGAACTGGGTCTGGCGCAACTTGGACTTAAAAAGTACCCCGAGGCCGAAAACAGCTTCAAAATGGCTCTTGGCATCGATCCGGAATCGGTCCAACGTGCACATACGGATGACTTTTACCAGACTAGCGACAAGCCGACAGCCGTTGCTGCCTCCGCAACAAGAAATTCGCGCAACGCCGTAGGTGGCAGCGCCAATAACGCACAGAGCCGAACCCCTGACATTAAGGGCGTATCCTGGGCGAGCCTCGGAGAAATCTATGCTCACCAGGGCAAGATAAAAGATGCGGAGGCGGCTTTCGACAATGCCGCCGCGGCATTCCCCGCCCAGGCCGCACAATACCGCCGTAACGAGACCATCACATTCTTCCAGGTGAGCAACGCCGATGCTCAATTTGCCGCGGCGGAGAAAGCCATCGCGCTCGATCCGACCCGCGCCGCGCTGTATTACTTCAAGGCTCAGGCACTTGTTTCAAAGGCGACCATCGATCCAAAAACCCAGAAGATGGCGCTGGCGCCCGGATGCGCCGAAGCCTATCAGAAATATCTGGACCTGGAGCCGAACGGACCCTATGCGGCTGACGCGAAAGGCGTGCTGACCGGCGCCGGAATCCCAACCAAGGCAGGAAAAAAGTGAACTTGGTAGAATCGTAGGGTGAGCAAAACTTCCCTACCCACGGGCCCCACCGTGGGCTTTATTTCGTTAGGCTGTCCCAAGAACCTCGTCGACTCTGAAGTGATGATGGGCCTGCTGGATCGCGCCGGCGCGCGCCTCACCGCCCGCCCGGAAGACGCCGAGATTCTGGTCGTAAACACCTGTAGTTTCATCGATTCGGCCAAACAGGAGTCTGTCGACACCATTCTGGAGATGGCGCGCCACAAGACCGAAGGTAGAGCTACAAAGCTCATCGTTGCCGGATGCCTTGTCGAGCGGTACCGCGATGAAATCCGCAAAAATATCCCTGAAGTAGATGCCGTGGTTGGAACCGGCGAACTGGAGTCGATCCTGGAAGCCGCGGGAATCGCGCGCCAACCCGCCGCATTGTCGCCGTTCAACATTCTGAGCAGTTCTGGCATTGCGGAGACCCGTTCGGGTCAGGAATCGCTGGCCGGCACTCATAAGCATGAAGCGACCGTATTCCGCCCCGAAGGCAATCTGCGCGAGCAACAGGGCCGGTTCCGGCGCGATGACTGGCAAGGCGCAGCGCACATGCTGCCCACATATCTTTATGACGAGAACACCCCGCGCCTGCTGGCTACCGGCCGGGCCTCGGCTTACATCAAGATCGCGGAAGGCTGCGACCATCCCTGCACGTTCTGCGTGATTCCGAATTTGCGCGGCAAGTTTCGATCGCGCCGCTTCGAGTCGGTTGTAGCCGAGGCACGGCAACTGGTCGCTCGCGGCGTGCAGGAGATCACGCTGATCGGCCAGGACACCACCTGCTACGGCGAAGACCTCGGCATCAAGGATGGACTCGCGCAACTGCTCGACGCGCTGGCCGGCATCGAAGGCGTGCGCTGGCTGCGCTTCCTCTACGCATACCCCAACCGCATCACCGGACGACTGCTTGAAACCATCGCCAAGCATGACAACATCTGCAAGTATCTCGACGTCCCGCTGCAACATGCCTCGCCTTCAGTTCTAAAGGCGATGAAGCGCGGCGCGGGCGCGGAGATATTTCTCAAGACGCTCGACAAGGTTCGTGCCGCTGTTCCAGGCATCGCACTCCGCACCTCTTTTATCGTCGGCTTCCCCGGCGAGACTGCCGAGGACATCGCGGTTCTCGAAGATTTTGTGACCGAAGCAAAGTTTGATTGGCTTGGAGTTTTCACGTATTCCGACGAGGAAGGCTCGGGCGCATTCGCATACGATGCAAAATTGCCCAAGCGCACGATTGAAGCCCGCAAGCGCCGCCTGATGAAGCTGCAGCAGGGCATTTCAAAGCGCGCCAAGCAGCAATGGGTTGGCCGCGAAGTCGTTGTTCTGGCCGAAGGCGAGAGCGACGAGACGCCTCTGCTGTGGGAAGGCCGCACGCAGTTCCATGCGCCGGAGATCGACGGCAAGGTCTACATCAACGACTTCGGAGACCTGGATCAACTGGAGAAGGGCCGCTTCTACACCGCGGAAATCACCGAAGCGCACGATTACGACGTGGTCGCGCGGATTGTCTCTGCCGCCCTGTAAGCAAACACCCTCGCATCTTCATTCGTTCGGTATTCGTCTGCTTTTCGCTTCATAAGGCGAAGAAACGACGGCACAGGGGGGGGTGGGTATCATTTTCTTTTCCCCTCATTTGCAACGGTGTCTCTTGATAGATCCGCCCGCCCGAAGACCAAACAGGAATCTGCCGACACTGATCCAGCGTCGAGTATTACCCCTTGCTCGCAGGCAGATCTGTATTGGCGATCACAGGATAAGGAGCTGGCTACCAGCGCCCCTGGAAAGAGGCTAGAGTTCGACGACGGAAAAACCTTGCGCCCGCGCGCTTTCAGAAAGACGGCGGTCGGCTGTAAGGAAATTCCGCTTCGCGGACCGGTGTTGACACCAGACCAGCGCTGCGGCCAGTTGGAGGCTATCGGCAGCACGCAAGTCATGAGCGTCCAGTAACTGGCGTGCCAAATCGCGCAGTGCGTCGCCAGGCAGCACCTCTCTCCAACCGCTGGATAACAGTTCTAAACGAGACAGTGCTTTCACCTTCTCTTGATCGTTCAGCTTTCCGAGAAGGTGGGCGCGCCTGATTGCACTGTGAATCTCAACCAAAGTCCCCCACCAAACAACCGGTAAAAACACTCTCAGTTGAGCGTGGGCATCACGACTGGTCGTCTCGTGCACGCAGAGGGGCACCAAGGCGCTCGCATCCCAAAATGACGCTGCCTTCGTCATCGCGACTGCTCCCGCTCTTTGAGTAGAGCCCCCGTGACCTCACGCCCAATGGAGCGTCCCGAGGGTACTTTCAGGAGCTTTTCTAAATCTGCAGAATCCTTGGGCAACCGCATTTTGCCTGCGGCAACCAGCAACAGCTCTTCGTCGCTGGCATCTCCGGCCGAAAACGGGATGAGTTTGGCCACGGGAAGATTCCGATCGCGAATCACGATTTCTTCGCCGCTTCTGGCGAAAGTCAGATACTTGCTTAACTGATTTTTGAGCTCTGCGACGTTTACACTGCGCATGCGGCACCTTATGGCTATTATAGCTATATCGAGATTGAGTGTGGGATCCCCGGTCCCCAAGTGCGAGGGACCGGGGGCACCCTCGGCATCGTGATTCGAAAAAGTCGCAGGCCCATGGCGAGGTCCGGCGGATTTCCCCTTCTGTGCCCCGGAATACTTGACGCCGGATTCGCCGGAGCCTATTTCTATGGTCATTCTATGGAGGCACATTGCAGGATTTTCGCAGGGACTTTTTGAAGATGGCTGGCCTGTCGGTGGCCGGTGGCGCCACTTCCCTTCTCCGCAGCACGCCCCTTGCAGCACAGACCTCCACCGTTACGACGGGAGAACGCCCCGTGTACTTCGACGTGCGACGCTACGGAGCCAAGGGCGACGGCAACACAATCGACACGCCCGCGATTAATGCCGCCATTGATGCGGCCGCGAACGTGGGCGGCGGAACGGTGATCTTCCCGGCCGGCGTCTACGCCAGCTACTCCATTCATCTCAAGAGCAACGTGGCGCTCTTCCTGCAACAGGGCGCGACCATTCTCGCGGCCCCGACGCCCTACGATGGCTTGCCCAGCGGTGGTTACGATGCTGCGGAGCCACAGGGAGCCTGGGAGCCCTACCAGGACTACGGCCACAATCATTGGCACAACAGCCTCATCTGGGGCGAGAACCTCCATGACTTCGGCATCTTTGGTCCTGGCCTGATCTGGGGCAAAGGCCTGAGCCGCGGGCACAACGAAAAGGTTCTGCCCAACACCACCGCGCTCGGCGTCGCCAACAAGGCTATCGCGCTCAAGAATTGCCGCAACGTGATCCTGAGCGATTTCTCCATCCTGCAGGGCGGATGGTTCGGCCTCCTCGCCACCGGGGTCGATAACATGACCATCGACAATCTGAAAATCGACACCAACCGCGACGGCCTCGACATTGATTGCTGCCGCAACGTGCGCGTGTCGAACTGCACGGTGAACTCGCCGTGGGATGACGGTATCTGCCCCAAGAGTTCCTTCGCGTTGGGCCACGCGCGCCCAACGGAAAACCTCACTATCACGAATTGCTATGTCACCGGGATTTACGAACTCGGTTCCGTACTCGATGGCACGTGGAAGCCGATGCAGTCTCGGGAACGCGCCTTTGGCACGGGCCGCATCAAGCTCGGTACTGAATCAAATGGCGGATTCAAGAACATCACCATCTCGAATTGTGTATTCGAAAGCTGCCGGGGATTCGCGCTCGAAACAGTGGACGGCGCCATCTGCGAGGACATCACGCTTACCGGCATTGCGATGCGAAACGTCAATACCGCGCCTCTATTTCTACGTCTCGGAGCGCGACTGCGCGGACCGAAGCCTGAAACCGTCGTGGGTTCTATCAAACGCGTACTCATCAGCAACGTGACAAGTTCGAATGCTGACATGATGTCTTCGATCATCGCCGGCATTGAAGGACATCCAATCGAAGACGTGAAGATCAGCGATGTCTATCTGGAGCAGGTGGGCGGCGGCAGTGCGGAGATGGCTCAGATTCAGCCACCGGAAAAGTCCGACGCCTACCCCGAGCCCACCATGTTTGGCGATCTGCCAGCCACCGGATTCTTTGTACGCCACGCAAAGAACGTAGAGTTCAGCAACGTTGAAATTGCCGCGAAGAGTCCCGACGCCCGACCCGCATTCCACATTGAAGATGTCGAAGGCGCGGACCTTTTCCGGATGCGATTCCCTGACAGAAAAAGCAGCAACCAGATTCGCCTGAAGGGCGTAACTGATTTCCGCGTGTTCGGATGCCAGCACTTCCCTGACAAGTCGATGGAAAATGCTGACGATAAGTTGATCTAGTATTGTGTCCCAGAGTTCTCATCGGAAGTATTGAAAGGCTAGAAGCAGATTCTTCGTCTCACCACCCCCAACCTCCACCCCAAAGAGCAAAGACCTCTCTTTGGGGACCCCGGAACTGAAAGACGTTTGGGGCCCCGTTCGCTCAGAATGACAACCCGATAATATTTAGAACTTCTGGGACACCGCATCTATGGAGTGAGCGACAGAAACGCGGTGCCGTATCCGTTCAGTGTGACCAGGATGCGCGCAGCGGGCGCAATGCCAGCTCCAGTGGGTCCGTTGGTTACGTTCGTCGTCGCATCAATCGTCAGCACACTCGCGGAGGCGAACGTGCCAAAGCTCGAGGTGTCCACAATGACGGTGCGTGGATCTCCGGCTCCGTTGTTGTCGGCCAAAGCATGAACCGCGCGATTCACGATCATCACGCGCACCGTTCCATCCGGCGAGCGCGTGGCGAGCGTTTCAATCGAAGACGTGTCGCCGCTTGCGTTAACAGTGAGAATATCTGGACCTGGGGCCGCGGGCGTCGATGGGAACATGTTGAAAAGCGTGCGGTCGACCCAATAACTCAAGTAGGGAGCGCTGGCCGAATTCACTTCGCCATACTGCTTGTCGGCTGCGTATTCCCAGTGGTAAAGAGCACGATTGCCGACCTTGCCTAACTGCGAAAAAACAAAGGGCCGCCATGCTGCGAAGAAGGCGCTGGTACCGCGCTGGTCTGTCACAAAAGCCTGTCCCGGATTGCAGGTGCTCTTCCCAGTGCCGTCATTGAAGTCCGCATTGACGTTGTTCTCTGTGACCCACACTTGCGCCTGTCCCAAATCAGGGCGCCTCCCAAGAGTTTTGTAGAAATAGTCCACGTTCTGCACAAACACCGGAACCTGGTCGAAAAGCTTAGCGTCCGAATCATTCTGATTGCAGGTGCCGTAGAAGTGCGTCGAAAGAACATCCACTTGCGCATTCACACCGCCGGCATTCGAAGCAGCCAGGAAGGTCGGGAGGGCTTGCATGGGATCGCCAGCGCCGCCTGTGCCCAGACCAAAGTCAGATAACTCGAGCGCAGAGATCTTGATGGTGGGATCGACTGCAAGCATTGCCGGAACCGTGGCGTTGTAGAGAGTCACATATTCCGACGCGCTCAGGCCGTTCAGGTTGTACTCGTTGAAGATGCCCCACCACGTAATCGGAGAGTTGCCGGGCGACTGGAAATGTTTCGCTCCCACATCGAATCCGCCCTTGTTGTAATAGCGCACAAGGTTGGCAGCGTACGCGGCAAAGTCCTGCGCGTGTGCCGCCACCAACAAGCGGCCCTGGCTGTCACACATCCATGCCGGGGCAGTGCCTATCTGGAACTCCGGGCTGTGATCTCCAGAGGCGAGCACAGGTTCAGCGGTGGTGTCCAGAATCGTAAAGTCCCAGTCCGCCGCCGTGCCGCTGTTGGACACCATCGGCATTCCGCCCGCAATCACCTGCATGCGATTATGCTGCGCTCCGAGATTGGTGAGTTCCTGCTCTCGCCCAGCAATCGTGGCTCCGGTTCCAAAAATATCGCCCGTGTACTGAAAGATCTGGAACGACGTGGCCATGAACTGCTTGAGTTTGCCTGCGATACCAAGCGCGGTGTCGACGGTATTACTGACCTTTACAAGCGGCGCGATGATCAGCGTGAACGAAGTCGACTTTGTCTGACCGGCGGAATTCACGGTAAGCGTCGGCGTATAAGTGCCCGCCATAGCGACGTTGGATGCCGTGAACTTGATTGCACCGGATGGGTTGGTGTCCGATGCTGAGTAAGTCTCCTGGACCCCGGCGGGCAGGTTAACGAAACTTACCTGCGCAGTCTCGCTTGTCGACGTGACGGTGATTTGAGCCTGAACGATCGAGCCATCCTGAGGGAGCAGAATTGGCGATGGCTGCAGGGTCACTGTGATCGGGACCGGCGTGCTGTTTGAACCGCTCGACGATCCGCAGCCTGCCACCAATATCAGTATGATTGTTGAAATCAATACCCAGGCGAAGCCGCCGAAAGACCGGTCACGGTGCATGGAAATCCCCACTAAGATAACTCTCTGATTCGCGACCTTTACTCGCAAATCGATTAGAGCATATCAACGGGTCGATGCCGTGGTCTCATTCGATGACCGGATTCGCCTCGATCGCAGCAACTTCAGATCGCGTCGATCGTTGCGTTGCCGTCGTGCGTGTGGATGGCGAGGGGAACTCCGCCGCCGTTCAGCCGTCCGCGGATGCTGTGGCCTGAATCAGATTTCGAGTCATAGCCCTCCATCACCAGCGGCAGCTTGCAATCGATGTGGCCATCACTCGAACGCACCTCGAGATCGGCAGCAAGGTTTTTGGGCAAATGCACAGTGACACCTCCGTCCGAGCTCTCCACTCGTGAGGAAGAAGTGAGATGCGAGCCGTCCGCCAGCGTCAAATCAAGGCCGCCATCCGACGTATGCACATCGACTCCGGTGAATTTGCCTTCGATTTGAACCTTCCCGTCTGAAGAGCGTGATTCCAGGGTCCCGGCGGCGTTGTGGACGCGAATGGAGCCGTCGCTCGATTCCAGATGCAAACCGCCATTGACATCCGATACATCCATCGAGCCATCGCTGGTCCGCAACCGCATTTCGCCCTGCAGTCCGTAAACTTTCAGGCCGCCATCAGAAGTCCTGGCTTCCAGATCAATTACTGAGGGCGTCTCCACTGAGACATGGGGCTCGTGCCGGTATCCGATTGTTACGTGGAACGCGAAGCCGCGCTTCTCTTTCAGTTCAAAATTGACGTGATTGCCGGATTGGAATTCGGTGATCGTGTAGTCCGTCGCGTGGCGATCGTTCCACTCCACGCGCACTCGAATCTCACGACAATCTCCGCATGAATGAACCTCGGCAGACGCGTCACCGGTGGTGAAGGTCAGGGAGGGCTTTGATGAGGCGGGATATGTTTTTTGCCAGTCCGTATCCGCGGCCTGTGCCGGTCGAGTGACGGCGAAAACTGATAACGCGATAAGAGCCAATCCGGTCAGACGCAGAGATACCATGGGAATAACCTCTGCTCATTGCTTACGGAAAGCCAACGTCCGCAGTTCCAGGAAACTGCGGACGCCGGTTAAAGGGTGAGTTACGCGATCTCTACTCTTCCGGCAGAACCATGAACGGGCCCTTGGCATCTTGTCTTGCGCCCCCCGCGAAAGCAGTCTGGCCCATCACGGCGGGTCCGACCTCCCAACGCGGTGACGGCAGCTCCGGCATCGGTTTGGCCTGGAACAGCTTCTTGCATTGGCGGGCCATCCAACGCGCTGAAGCCTTGGCCTTCTTCCGCCGCGCGCTGTCAGTAGAAATTCCGGTTCCTGCATACATTTGGCGATAAAGCTTTGACAGGAACATGAAGGCAAGTCGCGAGCTCAGGGTGGGCGTGCATGCGGAGCGTTTCCAGATTGCAGGCCAATTGTAGAAGCGGTCCCATACTTTCTGAGTACGGGCGCGGATTTCATCGGAACTCATGGTGGGATGTGGCGTAAACATTTTGGGCCGGATCTCGGTGGGAATAAGCCAGTAGCGCGTGATTGGGATGTCACCCACCATGGTCGGATTCACCGACTGTTCCTTCTCCCAGCGATTAAAGTCCACGGTGCCGGGAAATGGCGTCATCATCACAAATTGTGCGAAGGTGACTCCCGCCTTCATGGCCATTTCGACAGTCGCATCGAAGGTAGCTGGGCGGTCGGTCGGCAGCCCAAAGATGAATGAACCAAGCACGTGAACCCCGTGCTCTTTGAACGTCTGAAGCTGCTTTGCCAGTGCTTCGCCGGAATAGTTCCAGTCCTTGAAAACGGCCTTGAGGCCTTCCGGAGTAACGGCTTCCACGCCCACTAGCGCGCCTTTGATATTGGCCTTGCGCATGGCGTCAAGATACGCGCCGTCTTCACCGGCTTCCATGGTGATCTGGGTAAAGAACACCATGTCTTTCGGCAGCTTGGCCAGTTCTTCCATCAACTGGAAACGCTCGTTGCGGATGGCGGTAAGCTCTTCAAGCTTGGCAAAGTTCTTCTGTTCACGCGCGAGGCGAAGATCCGTTTGGGTCACGGGATAGAAATTGTCGTCAGCTAGAGCGACAAACTTGAAGCCAAGCCGGCGCAGTGACACAATCTCGTCAATCACGCTTTGGAACTTGCGCTGGCGCGGCTTCTGTCCGTCGGTACGCCACACACTGCAGAACGAACAGTGCTTCGGGCACCCGCGGATCGTCTGCACGGACGCCCACATATACTTTTGTGGATCCATCAGGTCCCAGCGCGCAGCCAGGAATTGGGAGCCTTCGAGGCGTCCCCCGTCATAGATTCGATCGGGGTGGCCTGCCAGGCAGTCGGCCACAACTTTGCCCCACACCACATCGCCATCACCCTTGACGGCCGCATGTCCTTCGCCGCGCTCCAGCGCCTCTTCGGGAAACAGAGTTGCGTGGATTCCGCCATACACGACCCAGGCTCCGCGGGCCCGCGCCATCTTGCCCACGGCATAGCCGCGCAGCGCATTGCCGGTGTGTACGCTGATGCCCACAATATCCCCCGGCTGAATGCTTTCCGGGACGATTTGCTCAAGGGATTCATCAACAAGAATGGGGGTACCGGCGGATTCGGGCGTCGCCGCTGCGAGCACGAACAACCAGCGTGGAGTAATGACAGCCGTGCCGAAGGAATTATCGCTTGGATTTACGAGATGAACGCTCAACGCTCCTGCCTTTCAACGTGTACTTGACGCCATTGCGACTGGCCGTGGACAGCGAGAGCGTCTACGGGGTGGGCGCGATTGCCTGCCGAGAGTCGTCCTGAATGGCCTCGCCGCTAATATACACGCCGCTCGGAAGGGGCAACAACCGGGAAGACGCCCCCAAACAGACTAGCACGCGACCAGACTAATCGACCTTCGCCTCGTGGCGAGCAATATCGCACACATGCTAGCAATGGGTTAGCGGGCAAACTGAGCAATACTGCACATACCCTAGCGATAGTGCCGAGGGGGAATCTTATATTCCGTCTTGAGAAAGAGGTCCACGCAGATGCGCACCACTTCAGGGTCAAGAAGCGTGCCCGATTGACTCAGAATCTCTTCTAATGCAATATCCATGCCAAGGGCGGCGCGATAAGGGCGGTCAGAAATCATTGACTCCACGACGTCGGCAACGGCAAGAATTCGCGCCCCAGGAATAATCTCATCGCCCTTTAAGCCGCGCGGATATCCCGATCCGTCCAGGCGCTCGTGGTGCTGTCGCACAACCTCCGCAATCGGCCAACGAAATGGCACGTCTTTCAGAATCTCGTACCCCGTTTGCGGATGCTGCTGGACCATCAACCACTCAGGGTTACTGAATTGGGTGGGCTTGGTAAGGATCTCAACCGGAATTGCAATCTTGCCGATGTCGTGAACCATCGCCGCCATGCTGAGCGCCTCGATGCGTTCCTCCGGCCAATCCATTGCCTTTGCGATGGCAGTGCACAGGTCTGCTACCCGGCTCTGGTGGCCCGCTGTGTACGGGTCGCGCATCTCCATTGCTCTTAAAATGGCGCGAATCATTTCCGAGAAAACTGTCGATAGTTCCTTTTGCGCCCTGTCCCGCTCGCGAATCTCATCCTTGAGTTGCTCCGCCTGCTCAATCGTCCGTAGTCCCACCCCGATCTCTTCGGCCAGATGGGTGAAGGCCTCAGAGACAATTGGACCGAACGCGTGAGGATGCGAAGAATAGACAAGCATGGCGCCGCGACGGCCGTCCTCAACTCGGAAGGGGACGGCAAACGCTGAGCGTATTCCCGATTGCCTTGCCTTCTCCAGCCACGGCCTGAAGGCTACGTCGGTCTCCGTGTCCTTCACAATCTGCACCGCGCCGGTTCGAATGGCAATACCCGTCGGGCCTCTGCCGGATGCGGCATCCTCATCCCAGCCAACCTCAAGGCCATCGAGGTAGCTTAGAGCGGATCCGGCAGCGCCCGCGACTCGCACGGGTTTTCCCGGAGCATCCTCAGCAAACCCGATCCATGCCAAAACAAAAACCGCTTCATCGGTAATGGCTTCGCAGATCTCCTGCATGAGGGTTGCCGAAGACTCGGCTCGCACCAAGGCCATGGCTGCGCCGGCGTAGGCGCGCAACGCCCAGCGCTTGGTTGCCAGGCGATGTTCCCGGTCGTCCATTTCGCTCGTATCGTGAAAGATGCCAAAAACCAGCATTCGGCCATCAATTTCAAACGGCGCCGAAGTGGAAATTTCGACGTGGAAGGTGCTTCCATCCTTCCGCAGCAGGTGAACCCCTGCAATGAGACCGGACCCCGACACGGCCTTCTGAAAGGCGGCATCAAGCGATTCACGCTCATCTTCGGGATGCAAAAAGCTGAAGCTCTTGCCAATCAATTCCGAACGGGAATACCCCGTCAGGCTCTCCGCCGCCGGGTTGACATTTTCCAACTCGCCAGTCAGGCAATCGGTCACAAACATGGCGTCGCGCGCATATTTCCAACCCATATGTGAAAGCACAACTGGGTCGGCCCGTGTAACTGGGTTCATCTTGACCGCCAACTCTGCAGCGCATAATATGCCCCCACTGCAAACTTGGCAATGCAACTTTCATCCGGTCAAAAACGAATGCGCTGGATTGTTACTGCGAGTCCGTCGGCGGTCGGTCATCGATCGAGGATGTGTGCGCAATCTTCGACAGGAATCGGCACCTGCTCCACGATCTCCAGGCCAAATCCCTCTAGAGCGGGAACGTGCATCGGCGTATTGGAGAGCAGGCGAATCCGCCTAATCCCGAGATCCGACAGAATCTGACCGCCCAGCCCGATGGCTCGCAGAATTCGTCCCGAACGGTCCTGGGCGCCCTCCCGCGAGCGGAGTTGCTTGTGAAGCAGCAGATGGGCGGGGTTGACGGAATCTGCCGCCGAAGGCTCCACCACGCCACCCGCCGCGAACACTGATGAATAGGTATGCCCATCCGCCGGCCGAGGCTCGATCTCGAATCCACGCGAGGTGTTGTGAAGATAAAGGATGGCGCCGCAACCTTCTTCGGCGATCATGCGCATCGATTGGTCAAGAGTTTCACGGCAGTTGCAGTCCGCCCCGAAAACGTCACCGGCCGTACACCTCGTATGCACCCTCACCAGAACCGGGTGCGAACATGGCGCCCGATGATTGGTCTGCCCCGGAAGCCCCGCAGGACCTTCGAGGAACGCGGGACAACCGCCTGGACACAGATCGCCGCGCACCAGCGCCAGGTGGCTCTCCCCGCCGTTCACTTCCGACTCATACGCGATCATCCGGAATTCGCCATAGCGCGTGTCGATGCGAGACTCCCCTGCGCGCACGATATAGCGCTCATTCCGCAGGCGATACCGTATCAACTCGGCAACGGTCAGGATGCGCAGGCCGTGCTCCCGGCAGAAAGGGATCAGATCCGGAATGCGCGCCATTTCGCCGTCGTCGCGCATGATCTCGCAAATCACACCCGACGGGTTCAGGCCCGCCATCCTGGCAAGGTCAACTGAGGCCTCGGTCTGACCGGCACGAACCAGCACTCCCC
>JANXQR010000013.1 GCA_025353435.1 Acidobacteriota bacterium
CCTCCGCCACCGGCAGCACAACGCCTGAGACGATCCGAAACTCGCCAGCCGCCACCTTGATCTCCGGCGAGGCAAATGTCCCCATTCCCGGCCCAGTCACCGTCACCTTGAATTTCCCCGGAGTGAGGCCCGCGAAGTTGAATTGCCCGTCGCCGCGCGTCACCACCACCTGCTCGTGACCCCCATCCTCGTCGGTCAGCGCCACCCGCGCTCCCTCAATGATGTCGCCGTTGGTGTCCAGCACCGTTCCTGAAACCTTCCCTGAAGCCCCAGGCGCATCCGGCAAAACCACAGGGCTCGCCGATTGGGAGCCTGCAGACTGCGATTGCATCGGAACGCTGAAAGCCGAGAGCGCCAGAACCAAGGCTCCGGCAATCGAAATCAGACCTGTATGGAAATCACGCATAATTCTCGAATCGAAAATGAAACAAAATCTATATCGAACCCTCTGCTGAACAATAAACCGAAATACCACCATACCTCCTTGCGTGTACAAGTGGCTCGTGCAATCGTGCGAAGTCCTAATCAATCGTACTTCACACGCACATTAGCTTCTGATGCAGGATGGACGTCTTATTGTCGGCTCTGTGATCGATTGTGTGCATAAAATCTTCCTCATGACTTGTTTGTCATGTCAAAGAAGAGCCAGGAGTTTTGTATACGGACTCTGTCGCAAGCCGCGACAGCATATATCTTGTAGCGGCCGCGGCCTTCGTCGTTCAACCGTTCAAGCCGATCTTTATTCCTTCTGCGACTTCATCGACAGCGCCGCGAAGCCCGCCCGGATTACTTCGTCCGACACCAGTTCGGGCGTCAACAGTCGGTGGAACACCAACCCTTCGATCAGCGCGTGAATGACCCGCACCATCTGATCCGCCGGCATCGGAAGGTCTTCCGCCTTGGTCACCGAGAGGAGCCATTGCTCACCGAACGTGTAACTTTGCGCCGTGACCTCTCTCACTTTTACGCGCATCTCTTCGTGGGTAAGCGCGTATGCCAGACCCGTTAAACGGCCCACCGCTACCGCACTCCGCTCGGGTATTGCAGCGATCGTCGCATCCGCCATCGCGCGCATGATCTCCGCAAAGCTGGAACCAGGTTTTACCTGCGGCTTGATGGGAGGCCAGTAGGTCTGTCCCAATGAGATGAAAAGCTCGTCGCGGTTCTTGAAGTTGCCGTAAATGGCTCCCGTGGTCATTCCCGCCCTCACGGCAATGTCCTCCAACGTTGTGTGCTCGTGCCCCTTTTCGCGGATGAGCGAGCGGGCGGCCTCAAGGAGCTTGGTGCGTGTACGGTCTCGCTTATCGCCCTTGGGCTGGCGGCGAAGTGAGACTGCTTCGGATTCTTGCGTCATGGCTTGATTTTATAATAAATCTATTTTATAGTAAACCTACATTTTGATCGTGAGGACTGAGATGAGCACAGATACCGAAGTCAAACCCGACGTCAAAGCGCAATTGCAAAAGGTGGTTGACGCTGGCCAGCTCGCCGGCGCTGCCACCCTGGTCTGGCGTAGTGGAGAGGCTCGGATTGTCTGTGCAGGCTGCCGGGACATCGAAGCCAATCTGCCAGTCGAGCGAGACACCATATTCAGGGTCGCCTCGATGACCAAGCCCATAACCTCCGTGGCGGCTCTCATGTTGGTCGATGAGGGCCGGATTGCACTCGCCGATCCAATTTCCCGCTATGCCCCGGAGTTCTCGCACATGAGCGTTTTGCTCTCTCCCAACGGCGGCCTCGACGAAACCGTCCCCGCAGAGCTCCCCATTACGTTTGAAGACCTGCTGACCCATCGGGCCGGATTTACCTACGGCGATTTTCATCGCGGCCCCATCGCCCAGGCGTACCGTGAGGCGCTTGGCGGAGATATTGACAGTGACATCGCCCCGGACGATTGGATTGCACGGCTCGCGAAGCTGCCGTTGGTCGGACAACCAGGTTCAGCAATGTTTTACGGACGGTCGACAGACTTGCTCGGATTGCTGATCGCGAGAATCGAAAGGGACACCCTCGGAGCAGTAATGAAGCGGCGTATTTTCGACCCTCTGGGAATGAAGGATACGGGCTTTCTTGTCCCTCGCGCGAACTGGGATCGGCGCTCTGCGGCATATGGTTTCGACGAAGCGGGCCGTTTGATCAGGCGAGAAACATGGGGTGGGGTGGTGGTTGCAGAGCGGCCGGATGATATGGCCTACGAATCCGGCGGCGCCGGGCTTTTGACTACCCTCGACGACTACTTAAAATTTGCCCGGCTCTTTCTGGGCGACGGAAGCGTGGATGGCGCAAGGCTCTTGCGTCCGGAAACACTCGCCTCGATGATGACCAACCGACTCACCGAGAACCAGCCCGTGAACCCGGGATGGCTCGGACTGAAACCGGGTCGAGGATTTGGCTTGGGTGTCTCCGTGGTGCTTGAGACAAGCAAGGCCGACTTCATGCGGCGTGGCAGCGTGGGAACGGTCAGTTGGCCGGGCGCCTGGGGAGGATGGTGGCAGGCCGATCCCCGTGAAGGTACGGTGCTGATTTTCCTGGCGCACAACATGGTCGATTTGGCGCAGATGACCAAAGGCATCGGTCTTGGCGTTTGGGAGGCGATCGACACGTTTCAGACCGCTTGTATTGCTCAACTTAATCCCGGCTGAAACTACATTTTGTAACGGCCGAGGTCTTCGTCGTTCAGTCCTTCAAGCCAGCCGCGCAGCTGCTCGGTTGATGCGTTGTCCGCCGTTCCGCTGGTGTTGAGGCGGGCGGTGTCCATCACCTTCTTAGCCACGTAAATGGGGCAGTCAAACCGCAGAGCCAGAGCGATCGCGTCTGATGGACGGGCGTCCATCATCACGGTTTCTTCTCCCTGCTTCAGCCACAGAACAGCGTAAAACGTCTCATCGCGAAGCTCCGAAATCACGACCCGTTCCAGCTCGGCATTCAGGTTGTGAATGAGGTTTCGCGCAAGGTCGTGGGTCATGGGACGCGGTGCAGCCAGCTTTTCAATCTCGAACGCAATGCTCTGCGCCTCGAAGATTCCCACCCAGATGGGCATGACCGTGTCGGAGGTGACGTCTTTCAACACCACGATGGGCATATTGGTGGCCGGGTCCATCATGAGTCCGCGAATTCGAACCTCTACGTCCATGCGCGCCCCCTGCCGTTCAGTTTAACCCGATTTTGCGATTCCTAGACAGCCTCGCCGACGAGGCTGTTTGGATGGGTGGCCGTGATCCGCACCTGGCGATAGCTCCCAGGCGCTGGCGCGATGGGCTGCGAGCACGTGAAGTTGACCGGCTTGTTCTGGCTGCTGCGCCCGGAAATCTG
Source organism: Acidobacteriota bacterium (assembly GCA_025353435.1). Lineage (GTDB taxonomy): Bacteria > Acidobacteriota > Terriglobia > Terriglobales > Acidobacteriaceae > Telmatobacter. Next base: position 3,313 of record JANXQR010000013.1, read on the forward strand.
TCCGCGCGCCGGGTTTGCACCCTCAACCATTACTTCAATAATTTCGCCCAAATGCCTGGCGTAGTTCACTCTCTGAATCTCGCGCTGACGGTCAAGCAGGCTTTGCAGCCGCTGCGCCTTCTCGGCATCCGCAATCGAATCGATCATCACCAGCGCCGGCGTATTCGGCCGCGCTGAATACTTGAAGCCGAAAACGCAATCGTATTGCACCTCGGCCAGCAGGTCCATCGTTTCAATAAACTCATCCGGAGTCTCGCCCGGAAAGCCAACGATAACGTCTGTCGAAAGCGAGATGGGCCGGCGCGCCGCCCTGATCCACGAGATGCGCTCCAAATACCAGTCGCGGGTGTACTCGCGATTCATCGCTTTCAATACCCGCGACGACCCGGACTGTACCGGCAGGTGCACATGGTCGCAAAGTGAAGGAAAGGCGTCGATAGCTTCAATAATGTCTTTTGTGAAGTGGCGCGGGTGGCTGGTTGTGAACCGCACGCGGCGAATTCCCTCAACCATGCCGACGGCGGCCAACAGCTCCGCGAACGACATTTTGCCGTCGGGATCCTGGTAGCTGTTTACGTTCTGGCCGAGGAGCTGAATCTCGGTGTAGCCCTGGTCGGCAATGCGACGCGCTTCCTCAAGCACTGAACTAGAGGTGCGGCTGCGCTCCTTGCCGCGAGTGTAGGGGACCACGCAGTAGGAACAGAACTTGTCGCATCCTTCGATGATGGTTATGTAGCCGCGGTAGGGATTCTGGCGGGCCGTGAATTCGGTTTCGAACGTCTCATCGGTCTGGCGATCGTCCAGGCCGGTGATGCGATTCTCTCCGGCTTCGAGGCGGCTCAGCATTTCGGGGAGCTTGCGGTAAGACGCTGACCCGGAAACGAGCGAAACGTAGGGGGCGCGGTCGAAGATCTTCTCGCCCTCCTGCTGCGCCACGCAGCCGAGAACGCCGAAGCGCTTGCCGGACTTGAAGAGCTTTTTGTAGTCGTTGAGTCGGTTGAAGACCTTCTGCTCTGCTTTGTCGCGGATGGAGCAGGTGTTGTAGAGGATGAGGCCGGCTTCTTCTTCCGACTGGACTTGGCGGTAGCCCTCATGCTGGAGGGTGCCAATCACCTTCTCGGAGTCATGGGCGTTCATCTGGCAGCCGAAGGTTTCGAGGTAGAAGGTCTTTTCGGTTGCCATAGCAGTCCCGAGTATAGCGGAATTGCACCAAATGCTCCCCAAATGGCACTTTCACGCGCAAATAAAAAACGGTCATGTTGTTTGGAATGATGGCGGTACACACCGTAAAGGGGGGAATTTCGCGCCAATGTGATGTGGATCACTTTTCACTGAGCAGTGGATGATGAACGAGTGAAGAAGTGAAGAAGTGAAGAAGTGAACGGAAGTGCAACAGGCCGCAGACGAGCCTCGGGTGTTGTCGATGGGATCGTGGTTCGGTTGTCAAAGAGCTTTGGGCGAGGTTCTGCGCGGCACCGGATTTGAACACGGACGCTTAGTCGAAGACTGCCTTTTCCTAGGAACTACTTTAAGTATGACAGATCCGAAGAATTAATAATGGATTTTCGAATATATTTGTTTTCAATAGAATGTGCATGTTACAACGATTTCCACAGGGTAGGCACTTGACAAGCGAAAGACCGACGGATGGGTAGGTCGAGGAAAGAACTGGTGCTCTTTATTGAGCCCGTTGACAAGCTTGGTTTCGGACTCTGTGTTCAAGTCAGTGGTGACGGCAGGGGCATTTGGCTTCGGCCGATCCCGTTTGGGAGAGTGTTTTTCGAGGCACGGTCCGAGCCTTCGGCATGGTTGAGGAGGGTCCATGTCCAGGAAGCGTACGGGAACGAGGGGTGGGGGTTCGCCGGGGTCAGGGCTGCAAGCCGACGCAGCCGGAGTCGATGTTGGTGCGACGGAGATCTATATCGCGGTGCCGGAAGATCGGGACGCCGAACCGGTGCGGTGCTTTGCTACGTTCACCGAGGATCTGATGGCGGCGGCGTGGCTGGAGCGCTGCCGGATCAAGACGGTGGCGATGGAGTCCACCGGGGTGTATTGGATCCCGTTGTTTCAGGTGCTGGAGTCGCGCGGGCTGCAGGTATGCCTGGTGAACGCGCGGCATGTAAAGAACGTGCCGGGGCGTAAGACGGACGTGAGCGACTGCCAGTGGCTGCAGTATCTGCATTCGGTGGGATTGCTGCGGGGCAGTTTCCGCCCCTGTTTGCGAAGCTCAGGTGGGTGGCGGGATTTGTGAACGGGCCACCTGCCTGCCATCCCGGTCCCCAAAGGCGAGGGACCGGGGGCACCCTCGTTTTAGTTTGGAAAGTCGTGAAGGATTGGGGCCACCCGCCTGAGTGGGCCGGTGACTGGGCCACTTGCCCCCATGTCTCAATTTTGAGACATAGGAAACCTCGATTCTCGATTCGTCGCGGCTCGGGGACCGGCCGGATCCCAGGTCTGAAAATCCAGAACTGGGGCACCCATTTTCAGCGACATATCG
>JANXQR010000025.1 GCA_025353435.1 Acidobacteriota bacterium
GCACTGTGCTAGATTGTCTTCCTGCGTACGCAGCGGCTGACGGCGCGGCTGGCGGTGGCGCTGCTCATTGGGATTGCAGGGGTGGCGGTGTTGGTGAGCCACTCGTTCAATCTTGGCGATGCGCCGGTGGATACGTTGGGCGCGGTGGCGCTGATTGTGGCGGCGTTCAGTTGGTCAATTTCGACGGTGCTGACAAAGAGACTGCCGCTGCCGGAGTCGAAGCCGATGAGTTCCGCTGCGCAGATGCTGACGGGTGGAGTGATGCTGGTGTTTGGGGCGGGTCTGGCTGGGGATTTTCGAGGATTCAGGCCGGGCGCGGTTTCGTTTGGGGCTTGGGCAGCGTTGGCCTACCTGATTGTTTTTGGCTCGATTATCGGGTTCACGGCGTACATCTGGCTGCTGCACCATGAGTCGCCCACCAAGGTGGGGACTTACGCTTATGTGAATCCAGTGGTGGCAGTGCTGGTGGGGTATTTCCTTGGGGGAGAGGCACTTGGGCCGCGGACGGTGCTGGGGACGATGTGCGTGCTGGTCAGTGTGGTGTTGATTACTCGGACTGGTGTGAGGAAGCCCTTGGAAGCGGCGGTGGTGAAGGCGGGGCGATGAGGGGGAAGACGTCGCGGGCCAGCCGCCGTGTTGAGGGCTTTTCCGCATTTCCTTCCGCTGAAATTTCCGTTAATCTCACCTGATACGCATCTGAATTTCAAGGTGTATTAGGAGCCCGCCGCACGCATGATTGAAGCTGCAGCCTATTTGCTTTCGCTCGATTTTCCGGCCGAGTTTGCGCAGGGAGCGCGGTCGGCGGTTACCACTTGCCTTCGCATCCAGCCCGATGAGAAGGTCACGCTGATTACGGACCGGGCGACAGAGACGATTGGGGCGGCGATGGCGCGCGAGCTGGAAAGCCGCGGGTTGACGTGGAACGGATTTGTTCTTGAAGATCTGGCTCCTCGGCCGCTGACCGACATGCCGGCAGAAGTGCTTGCGGACATGGAGAATTCGCAGGTTTCGATCTTTGCGGTGCAGGTGCAGGCCAACGAATTGCGCTCGCGGATGCAGATGACGGACGTGGTGAACCGGCGCAAGATGCGGCACGCGCACATGGTGAACATTACGCCGGAGATTATGTGCGACGGGATGCGCGCTGATTTCGACGCGGTGGACCGGCTGAGCCAACAGGTGCTGGATCGGGTCAGGCGGGCGAAGCGAATTCGCGCGACCACAGCGGCGGGGACCGATATTACCTCCGATATGAATCCCGGCTACAAGTGGTTCAAAACGTCGGGGATTATTTCGGCGGAGAAGTGGGGAAACCTGCCCGGCGGAGAGTGCTTCACGTCTCCGGGAGAGGTGAACGGGCGGTTTGTGGTGGACGGCGTAGTGGGTGACTGGCTTTGCGCGCGTTACGGTCTGCTGGACGCGGCGCCGCTGACGATTGAGATTGTCGGGAACCGCATAGTGAGCTGCGCGAGCGAGAACAAGGCGCTGGAGAAGGACTTCTGGCAGTACACACACACCGATGAGAATTCTGATCGTGTGGGCGAGTTTGCCATCGGAACGAATATAGGTGTCAAGAAGGTGATTGGGAACATTCTGCAGGACGAGAAGTTCCCTGGAATTCACATCGCATTTGGGAATCCGTATGGCGAACACACGGGGGCTCCGTGGCGCTCGGGGACGCATATCGACGTGGTCGGGCTGAAGTTCAACATCTGGCTGGAGTCGGATGCGGGGACAGAGCAGATTATGCGCGAGGGGACGTTTTTGAT
>JANXQR010000028.1 GCA_025353435.1 Acidobacteriota bacterium
GACATTCCGGCACACGGCTCCCTCAAATTCTCCTTCAACCCAACCACCACGCCCGCCCTGCACATGCTTCACCCGCGCCTCTGGTGGCCCAACGGATACGGCCCGCAAAATCTCTACGCGCTACATCTCGCCTTCATCCAGAGCGGCGCACCCTCTGACTCTCAAGACGTCTCCTTCGGCGTTCGCAAAATCACTTACTCGGTCCCCGATTCTGAAAACCTCACCATCAGCGTCAACGGCGCGCGCGTCTTCATTCGCGGCGGCAACTGGGGCCTCGATGAAATGCTCAAACGCATCCCCCGCGAGCGCCTGGAGGCTGAAATCCGCATGCACCAAATCGCCAACCTCAACCTCATCCGCAACTGGGTCGGCCAAAGCACCAGCGAAGATTTCTATGAGCTCTGCGACAAGTACGGCATCTTGCTCTGGGACGAATTCTTCCAGCCCAACCCCTCTGATGGTCCCGATCCCACCGACCTCGATACCTACATGGCCAACGTGCGCGACAAGATTCTTCACTACCGTAATCACCCCTCCATCGCCGTGTGGTGCGCGCGCAATGAGGGCTTCCCGCCCAAGGAAATCGACGATCGACTCCGCGTTATGATGGCCGCGCTCGAGCCCACGCGCCGCTATCAGCCCAGCTCAACCTCAGGCGCAGGCGTGCGCTCCAACGGCCCTTACTTCTGGCGCGAGCCACGCGAGTACTACAAAATCGGTGACGACTTCTTCAAGACCGAAACTGGCTCCGTCTCCGTGCCCACGCTCGAATCCGTCCACGGCATGATGCCGCAAAAAGACTGGGAGCTCATCGGTGACGACTGGGCCGAGCACGACATGGCCAAGGGCGCACAGCATGGCGATCAGTACCCCATCCAGCTCGCCGCACGCTACGGCAAAGTCGCCAACCTCGCGGACTTCGTCCGTAAGGCGCAGCTTATGAACTTTGAGGCCTATCGCTCCATGTATGAAGGCCGCAATGCCAAGCTGTTTCACCCCACCACAGCCCTCATTACCTGGATGAGCCATCCCGCGCAACCCAGCTTCGTATGGCAGCTCTACCACTACGACCTCGAGCCCAACTCATCGCTCTTCGCCGTTCGCAGCGCCGGCGAAATGCAACACATCCAACTCAACGAAACTAACGGCACAATCCAGGTCATCAACAACCTGCCCACGCCGCTCGAGAAAGCCACGGCGCACATCACCATCCTCAACCTCGACGGCACCATCGCATCGCAAAGCGACCTGCCCGTCAACGCTGAAGAGTCTTCGGCGGCCATCATCGGCCTCCTGCAACTCCCTGAATCCGTCTCCAACGTCCACTTCCTTAAACTCGATCTCAAGAGTGCAGCCGGCAAGCAACTCTCCACCAATTTCTATTGGCTCCAAGGCCCTGAGAATGGCGACGACCTCACCGATCTCAACAAACTCGAACAGGTCACACTCCAGCCCCAGATCACCCGCTCCGACGTTGGAACCAAAACCAACATCACAGTCACCCTCCGCAACGACTCGAAGTCCGTAGCCTTGATGGCTCACGTCCAGTTGCGCCGCAAGACCTCCAACAAGCGAGTCCTCCCCGTCTATTACGACAACAACTACGTCTCGCTCATCCCCGGCGAAAGCCGCATCATCCACATCGAAGCGGACACCAAAGACCTCCACGGCGAACCAGCGCTCGTCATGGTCGATGGCTTCAACGTGACGGTCAAACCCAAATCATCCGCCAACATCTCCATCGCCCCCAACGAAGAAGCGCAACCCGACCACTGGCCCGTAACCGGTCTCCCCTTCCAAACCGTCGGCCTGCGCTAGAGCGCAGACGCTGCGCACCCGGAACTTGACTATGGAAAGGGCGGGATCCGAGTGTGGGTTCCAAACAGTACAGGTAAGAACATGCGCTCACTTTTCGAATCCTTGGCGAATGGCTTAACGCTCATCGACTATGACGATTGGTTGATCTTCGATGCGCGACTTACCGAATTGGTGGGCACTGGACGCGCTACAAGAGTACCCCCCGTAAAGGTGCTGCATATGCCCGATGAGGAGTGGTATGTGGATCCGTCAACCGGCGAAATTTATGTATATGTGAAACCCGATGACAAGATACTTCCTAAGTGGGAGAGAGTCGACGTGTTTCGGGAGTCGCCCGGATCCTCCCAGTAATCGGGGTGTACTGCACCACCTTACCCACCACAGAAGCGGGTGCCCCATCCATTCACAGTTCCATCGTGAATGGGTGGGTGGGCGTGAACCTTCCCCAACCGATCGAACCAAAGCCCGAATCGCGGTATCATCGTAACCATGGCAACTATTCGAATATCGGATCACGACGCCGCCCGCGACTTCGCAGGTCTGCTTGCCCGTGTTCGCGCGGGTGCGGAAATCGTAATCGAGTCCGATGCCCGCCCGGTTGCCGTCCTGCACGCTCCCCTGCCTCCGCGCCGGTCTATCGAGGAGTGCATTTCCCTGCTGCCAGCTGACTCCAGCGCAACCATCGATGAGGACTTTGCCAGCGATGTTGCGGCAGCTGTCGAGGCCCATCGCGAACCATTGAATCCTCCCGCATGGGACTGATCCTTGATTCGAGCGTATTGATTGCTGCAGAACGCAAGGGCCAAACTGCGCGCCAGGCTCTTGCCGGTATCGCCCTGAGCGTGGCTGGCGAGGATGTCGCCGTCTCTGTGATTACATTGATCGAACTCGCGCACGGAGTGGCTCGCGCCAACACACCTGAAAGAAAAGCCACACGGCAACAATTCCTGAACGAACTGATGGCAGCACTGCCGGTCCATCTGATAACGATTCCCGTGGCTCTCCGGGCAGGTCACATCGACGGCGAAAATACTGCTAAGGGCATCCGCATCGCCCTCTCAGACCTTCTGATTGGCGTCACAGCGCTGGAACTTGGATACCGCGTTGCCACCGCCAATGTTCGGCACTTCCAGATGATTTCGGGCCTGGAAATCGTCCCCATTGCACCATAAGCCCAATCCGAAACACCTCTCATATTTCGTAATAGAATTGGGCCACTCATTTCTCCAGGGAGGAACCGCCATGACACGCCGGAAAGATTGGGAAATCGAAATTGACGATGCGACCAGGAACGAGGTCTGGCAGCGAACGGGCCGCAATCGCCCCGTGAAGGTCTGCCCCGCCGAATGGACTCTCGATACCCGTCTTAGCGGCTACATCACACTCGGCAAATACCTGGTCGGCAAGACCCCAGCGGATATCGAACGCGACCTCGGACTCCCTGCCGGCAAACTCATGCACGGAGCCCGCATCTACAAATTCTCCCGCCTCCCGCAAATCAGCGAATACGAGTACCAGCTCACCGCGGACTATCCTGACGGCTTCGCGGATGAGGGTCCATTCCCCCGGAAGCCCTACTACCCGCCCGGAAGTCCCAAGATCCACCAGTGGCGCATCCTTCCCGGCAAATCCATCCCCGTCGAACCCGATCACTACACCGTGCGCCCCGGCCAGAGATTCCCTGAAGCCTGGCTCATCAAGTTCTAGACCTCCGCGAATCAGGAAATTGGTGAGATCTAGGGTGCACCCTAAAAGTTGTCAAGTGCCCAACCTGTGGAAATCGTTGCAACCAACACAAAATAAAGCGAAAAGATATTTTCAAAAATCCATTATTAATTGCTCGAACCTGCCATACTTGTATTAGATCGAAAATATGCAACGCCCGCCAACTCGGCGGGCGTTCCCTTTTTACCGGCAATTCCATCAACCGCAGCCCAAACGCAGAAAGAAGGAGCAGAAATGTCGACCCACGTCACAACCCGGCTTTCTGTTCCCTGTTCCCTCATCCCGGTTCCCTGCACTTGTGTTCCAAATCACATTCAGCCCCAAATTTCCCCCAAAACACCTTGCAACTCACTGAACCCACTCAACTTGTCCGTTTTATTTTTCGCAATATTGTCCGATATCGGACACTTTTTGCAGCATTTCCGCACCATAAACCCTTCGTATTCCGCTTGGAGCCGCGTCAAGCGTTATAGTGTCCCTGCAGTTGCAAGGAGACGAACGATGTTCCGTGCAGCCATTCTTTCCCTCCTGCTGGTAGCCCCTTTGGCGGCGCAAACTCGCTCCCTTGACCTCCAGGCCTCCGAGTTTTGATGTACGAGCAAGCCGCATAGCAATTCGCATTTGTGGGTAGTTTGATTGAAAGGACTAGTGGGCAGTCACCTCAAAGCGCGCAGGTTTCGCCGTCGAGTGGACTTCGGGATCGTAGTACTCGTAAACGCGCGACGCAAAACCATTCGCACGTATCGGATACTTTGCCTGAAGCCGAAACCGCACCTCGATCTCGCTTCTCGGCGCCATCGAGTCGAAGTACAAAATCGCCTGCGTGGCCGTCATCGTAAACTTTTCGAGGCGTCCACTCTTCGCCCCCGCGGTCTTCTCCACCATTTCCTGCAGATCTTCGCTCATCAGTTCGAATCCAGGCGGGATTCCCAGGTCTACCATCACCATCTTCGCGATCGCATCGGTTTTGTTGGCGATCGTAGCTGTCGCGGTCGCCACCTCGTTCTGCGCCAGCCGAGTGCGATCGTATTTCACCTCGATTGCCAGCGGGTCCTGGCCAACGACCTTCCGCCACGGCACAAAATACTGCCCGGCGATCTGGTATGCCATCCCTCCTTCGCCCGTGAACCGCAGCTCCACCTGGTTGTCTTGTTCGGCACTCAAATGCGGTAAAACAAACTGGTGCAGCAGGTCATTGTTTTCCTTCGTCACTTCCAGCATCTCTGTCTTCACCCCATTCAGCAGCACTTCCACTGTGCCCCGCGCCTCCGCTCCGCTCTGCCCGGATGCTTCCACCAGCGCTCTCAAAGCCATGACTGTTGCTTGCGTCGTGCCCCAGTTACCATCTCCGTTCTTGCGGGACGCAATCCACGCCAGCGCCTTGCGCACGAGTTCCGGGCTCATGCCGGCCTTCATCATGGCCTGCACTGCGAGCCCCGTTGTTTCCACTGCAGCGCTATCCCCGCTGCCATAGACGCTCGTCTCCGTCGCCGTCCAGGACGCAAACGCATCCTTCAGCGTTGCCGAGTCCCGCAGCATCTCCAGCGCCCGCTCGGCCAGCTCCGATTTCCTATCGTTCGCTACGGCAAAATTCGCAATGACTGCCAGCGTGTAAGCGTCCTCTTTGCCGCTCAGGTGTACTTCGATATATCTCCGCGCCTTCTCCACCGCGCCGCCCTTGTACTCTGAGGTCTCGAGCGCCCACGCAACATACGCCGTAATGCGCAGCACATCGGTGTTGAACTGGTTGGTCGCGCCCTCATTGATGAATTGGGTATCGGGCGCCCAGCTTCCATCTTCCTTCTGCTGGCCCGCCAGCCACTCACTCGTCCTCTCCATCACGCGGGGATCAACGTCGTACACCTGCGCCATATCGTGAAACTCCATGAGCCCATACGCTGTCAGGATCTTGTTCGCCGGCACATTTCCGAACCACGAGAACCCCCCTCCAGGCACTTCAAACGTAAGCAGCCGCTGATATCCCATGGCAATGAATCCCTCAGCTTTCGCGTGCACCTCCGGCGTGAGCTTCTTTGTCTTCTTCATGTAGTCCAACGCCAGCACATTCGGATAGGTGCTCGAAGACGTCTGCTCGAAGCAGCCAGACGGCATCCTCAGGATTCCGTCTATTCCTTCAATCACCTGGCTCAGCGGGCCTGGATACAGCCGTACAAATATCCGGCTCGCCTCCGGGATCGCACTATCCGGGAAGCGGACCGTATGCCGCTCGCTTGCCTCCAGCCTCCCATTGAATACAATTTCCTTCTTCTCGCCGTTCGGTACCACTTCGATCTCGCGCACCACCGTATCTTCCCGCTCCGTTGCGCCACTCATGCG
>JANXQR010000702.1 GCA_025353435.1 Acidobacteriota bacterium
CAAGCGCTCGCCGAAGCAGGCTGGAAGGCTATGACACCCATCCAACGCCGCAATCACCTGCTGGGTATCTTTTATTGCCAATCGACCGAAGCCCGGGAGCGCCGCGCCGATCGAGCCATCGAGGAGGCAGTGCGTGTGGCGAAACGAAAATCAGCCAAATCCAGCTACCCAATGTAAAGAATTGTTAAGCAAACGCTTTTTATGGAATCCTGAGCGAGGGATGACGTCTAATTGAACAAGATGACCTCGTTTGCCAGTGTCAAGTCGATCTTTGCGTCCCCTGCAGCCGTCTCGGTTGATCAGGAAGCGATCCGGCAGGAAAATCTCGCGATCGCCGCCGGACTCAAACAGCAGGAAGCCGGACTGCTCGACCAGCTGATTGTCCGCTATCAACACCGTTTGCTTCGCTACCTGCTCTACCTCACCAGCAGCCGCGAGTTGGCCGAGGATATCTTCCAGGAAGTTTGGATGCGGGTGCTCGTCCGCGGCGGCCAGTTCAATGGAAAAGCTCGGTTCGACACCTGGCTTTTTACCATCGCGCGCAACCTGGTGATCGACTACCGCCGCAAGCGCACCCTCTCCAGTCTCGACGAGCTTTTTGAAGGCTCGACCGAGGATGACCGGCCCATGAGCTTTGAGATCACGGATGGGCAACCCGGCCCCTTTGACCGATTTGCCAGCGGCGAAGACCGCGAACGCATCTCTGTCGCGCTGCTCGAGCTCGACACGCTCTATCGCGAAGTTCTGGTGCTGCGATTCCACGAGGAACTGTCGTTACAGGAGATCGCCACCGTTACACGCGCACCGCTTTCGACCGTCAAATCGCGCCTCTATCGCGGCCTGGCCGCCATCAAGCCCAGGCTCGAAGAGAGCGCCCGCCATGCCGAGGTTGCCGGGTGACAGCTGTTGCAGGCGACGGTTCGGCAGATAAGGCAAACTCCGCCCGCGAATTGGCGGCATCGCTCGGCCGAGCCGATCGCGACCGCGAAGTCGCACACAGCACTCGCCGCGTCGTTATGGCTTCTTTGGGAGTAATGAAGGACCAGAAGGCCGATCGCAAGCGCAGCCGTTCCCTGGCGCTGGCCGCAATTCTGGTGGTGCTTTTGATTCTGGGGCCGCTCGCGTGGCTCGCCTTTGATCACTTTGTCTCTGGCGGGCTTCTGGGCGATTTGACAACCGAATTCAGCCTCTGGGTTTGCATCCTCTGCCCGGCCATTCTGGCCGCCGCGCTTGTTGCCGGCTGGCTTCGTAAGAAGTAAGTCGCTGGGACCAGGGTCCGATTTCTATTTTTCCGGCAACACCCACGAAAACATCACGCCGCCGCTGCTGGTGACAACAAACTGTCGCCCATCCAGTTCGTAAGTAATTGGCGAACTCTGCATGGGCGCGCCCGTGCCCGCGTGCCACAGCGTCTTGCCGTCGGCCGTGTTCAGGGCCAGTATGTTTCCCTCCGCATCGCCCGAAATGGTGATTCCCGAATCGGTGGTCAACACGCCCGCGCCCGAGCCTCCCGGCCCCACCTCGTGGCTCCAGCGAATCTTGCCTGTCTGGTAGTCAATGGCCTCAATCACACCCTTGCCCCACACACCGTAGTCTGCACCCGCCCATCCGTAGTAGCCATCCTCCGGCTTGGCAAAGTAGATGCTCCAACTTGGGTGTGCATCCACAATGAACAGGCCTGTCTGCGGATCAAAACTCGGCGCGCGGAAGTTCGTAAGCCCGCCCTCGTCGGGAGCAATCAGGCGTCCATCCGGCTTCGGCTCTTTGTCAGGATTCGGAATCGGCTGACCCTGTGCATCGATCCCGGTAGCCCAATTCACGGGTCCATACGGCGCGGTCAGCAGGTTCTTGCCGTTGCTGCGGTCCAGTACAAAAAAATATCCATTGCGCGATGTCTGCATGAGCATCTTGCGCGGCTCGCCATGGAAATCGCCGTCGACCAGCACCGGCGTCTCCACTGCATCCCAATCGTGGGTATCGTGCGGAGAGACTATAAAACCCCACGCCAGGCGTCCGTTGTCCGGATTGATTGCCACAATGCTGCAAGTCCAAGGATTGTCCCCGGGGCGAGTTTTGCCGTTCAGCACAGGCGTCGGGTTTCCCGTGCCCCAATACACCAGGTGCAGTTCCGGATCATAGGTGCCGGTCATCCAGGTCATGCCACCGGTAGTCCCATTTGGAGTGCCGTCGGGTGGCGTAGCCATCCACTGCCACTGCACCGCGCCTGACTCAGGCTCGAAGGAGCGCAGATACCCGGGCAGATTGTCGAGGTCGCCTGAAACGCCCACGATCACGTGGTTCTCCACCACCAGCGGCGCCATGGTGACCCAGTAGCCGCGGTTCACGTCGGCAATCAACTTGTCCCAATGGACTTTGCCGTTCTTTGCGTCGAGCGAGATGAGGTGGCAGTCCGGCGTGGTGAAGAAGAGCCACCCTTTGTACATGGCAACGCCGCGATGCCCAATGTGTTCGCCCTGCGTGGCAACGCGGTTGTAATGCCAGAGTTGGTGTCCCGAACGCGCGTCCACCGCCCACACGTTATCGGGAACGGTGAAGTAAAGAACCCCATCCACTAACAATGGCGACGACTTGATGGCTGCGGCCTGGTTGGTCTGAAATGCCCACGCAAGCGAAAGCTGGCTCACGTTTTCCGGCGTAATTTGTTTGAGCGCGCTGTGACGCCGCCCCGAGTAATCCCCGTGATAAAGCGGCCATGAATCAGCCGGCGGATGCAGCAACTGCTCGTTGCTCAGATTCTGCGCAACAAGCCGTGGCGTAACCCATGCGCCCAGCAGTAACGCCGCTCCGGCGATCCATCCCGCCTTACATAACCTCATCCGCAATCCTCAAACTCCCGTGACAGCAGTCGTTCTCTTTTCCCTGTTCCCTGTTTTTCAGGTCCCTGCTTTTCTCACTTCAGGGTCTGCAAATACGCCATCAAATTGTGCACGTCGTCATCGGTGTACTTCGGAAACTGCTCCACGTGCGCCTCCGCTGGAGCATCAACTGCAAACGTTACGCGGTCGACGCGCCACGAGCGATAGGTTCCTTGGGAATCCCGCAGACCGATGGTGAATTCATCCTGATAGGCCAGCGTGCCCGCGACCTTCTCGCCCGAGGGCAGCGCCACTGCCACAGTCGCCCGAGCGCCACGCGGATACAGCATCCGCTCCTCCAATTGCAGCCCCTGGAAGCGCGACGCAACTCCAGCCAAATCGCCCGTAGCCGAATGGCACTTCGAGCAGCCGCCCTCACCGTTGAAGTACGCGTTGCCCTTTTCAGTGTTGCCCGTCTGCAGGTCGGCCACTGAAACGCCGCGCCGGCCCCCCGGGTGCTCAGCCGCCATCTTTATGCGCCAGCGGATGAACGCGACAAGGCTTGCAATCTCTTCCGTAGAGAAATTGAAGCGCGGCATCTTCGGCTCAACCTTCCCTTCGCGCACGACTTGCGCAATCTTCTCGCCGGTCTTGTCACCGAGCACCACCTTCGACTGCGTCAAGTCCGGGCCCGTCTCGCCGCCCATCGCGTCGCGCCCATGGCAGAATGCGCAGTTCTGATGGAAGAGCACATCACCGGCCGCAACCTGCTCTGAGACTTCTGCCTTCTTGCCCGCGCTGGTCACCGTGGGTCCCGCCGTGCCGAGATACTGCAACAGCGCCGTCAGTTCCTCACCCTGAACTTGCGGAAAGCCGGGCATGCGGCCCTTGCCGGCACGAATGATCGATGTCAGTTTGTCTTCGCTCGTCTGGCGCTTGATGCCGACCAGCGGCGGAAACCCGGGCAGGATACCTTCGCGCTCGTCCCCGTGGCAGACGGCACAATTCCTGGCGTAGGACTGCGCGCCCGCATTTGTGCCCGGCTGCGCTGCCAAGGCCGCCCTTGCCAAGCAGCTCAACGCAATTCCGCAACCCACAATTACCGCAACCCAACTGGCGAGCCGATTTCGTTCCACTCTATCCAAGCTCCTTGAAGAATTTCCACGTCATCCGCAAGCCGGGTCGCTAAGCGTACTTGAACAACTGCATAAACCCGAAGTCCATATGTAATTGCTGATGGCAGTGCAACAGTGTGTCGCCGGGATTGTTGGCCACAAAGTCCACGGCCACCGTTTGCAGCGGCATCAGGTTGACCGTATCTTTCATCAGCCCGCTCAGCTGCTTGTCGCCAATCTTCGTCAATTCAAACGTGTGCCGATGGAGATGAATCGGATGCTGATCGCCGCTGCCGTTGCGGAACACCAGTCGATAGCGCTTGCCCTCATGCACCACCAGGGGATCAACCTCGGGCCACGACTTGTTATTGATCGTCCACGTGTCGAACTTCGATCCCTGCTGTTGGCCAATGTCGCGAAACGTCAGCACAAAAGTCTCGTCCGGCGCGGATCCAGGCTTGCTATTCGCGAACTGCGTGTAGTCCCATTCGTTGGGAATAGGGTTCTTCCATACCGGCGCGCCGGTCTGCCCGGCATATTCCACCACGACGCCCAGACCCATCTGCCGCGACTTCTCTTTCGTAGACCCCAGCACCCACACGCCCGGCGTGTTCATCTCCACAATCGCATCCACGCGCTCGGCAACCGCCAACGACAGCACCTGGACACTTTTCTGCAGGGGCACGGGGTTACCGTCCATCGCCACAATCGTGAACTTGTGTCCCGGCATCGCGAGGA
>JANXQR010000057.1 GCA_025353435.1 Acidobacteriota bacterium
TCGATCTCGGCGCCGGCCTGGAGGTCAGACTGGTGGTCCATCCATTCATCCAGGCGCGAGCGCTTGAAGCGCCACCGGTTGCCCAGCTTGAAGGCGGGTACAAACCCCTCGGATGCATATTTGTAGAGGGTGTCGGGTGAGATGCCGAGATAATCGGAGGCTTGCCGAATGTCCATGACTTCGCGCACTTCAGGGACAAGCAGGTTCGATCGCGCCGCTTTCCGCATTAGAGCCTCCGAGTTGGTGCTGATTGCCTAACAGACTGCCGACGAATGCCGGTTTCCTTGGTTATACCGCCGTTCTATCCGGAACTTCAAGGGGTTTGCAGTGATTTTCCAGTTTTTGGGTGGAAAGATTTTCGCGAAAGCTACAGGCGTTTGGGGCCAGTTGCAGGCTGAGGGCGCATGTTGTGCACCGGACCCCTAGCACCCCAAGATTTTGGGCCAATATTGCGAATGCTACTGATTCACGGATGGTTCAGCAAAATTGCCCGACTGCTGCTTAGATAGACCCGCGTGCCCGAGGTGAGCGGGTGCCCGCGCAGATTTTTTGGATGTTTCGGCAGGGGTCGGTTACGAGGTTTAGAGGGCCTTCCGCCACCAGACCGTCACTTCACTGCTCAGGAAGCGCGTCTTTTCTCCGCGCGAGAGGTAGAAGTCGAGCACTTGATCCTTCTGGAAGGCTGAACAATCCGGCCAACTATTGTCCTTCTCGAGGTGAGTGGACTTCTGATGGGTATCCAGGAGAGTGATCTCGTCGGCAGAACATTGGATCACTTGCTGCGCTTTAAGCGAGAATGCCGTGCCAGGAGGAGGCTCCGGAGGCACTTGATTGGCAATCTTCGTCAGCAACAGGATGAAAGCAAATGCGGCAGCGAAAATAGCTAACTTCTTCATAATTAATACATCCCAGGGGTCCCGCGTCGATTGTTACCCATTTAGGGCTCATAGCGGACAATCGGCCGTCGGCGAAAGGGTTTAGCGGGTTGCCCGTTACCAGAGTAATGCTAGTCGATAAAGCAAACAAGAAAAACTTCGTTTAAAAACAGTGCGGGCGGGTCAATGATGACCCGCCCGCCTCGATTTCAAGTGCTCAGTTTAGTTCTGCTGGTCTTCGCGACGGTGCAGGGTGGGCCGGTCGTCGCCGTTGTTGCCATCCGTCGTCTGGGGCGCATTGGGGTCAGTGCTGGCGCGGCGCAGAGACGGTTTCTTCGAATCCTTGGAGTCGACCAGGCGGCGCTTGTTTTCAATGCGGGCCAGGCGAGCCTTTACGTCGTCGAACTCGGAAGTGGTCACCGTGTACTCGTCGCGCGGAGGAAGAATGCGGGCAATCTCCTCCTGCGAATGAAGGATGCGATCAGGCGTCTGCGGATGGTCAGAGAACGCCTTGGCCACCAAGCCGGGCTTGCGCTTTTCGAGAGCCTGAATCTTCTCAAAGAAGGCGATAAACGCCTGCGGATCGTAGCCAGACTTGTACATGTATTGGAGGCCGAGGTAGTCCGCCTGCGATTCAAAGTCGCGCGAGAACTTCAGGAAGGTGAGAGGGACTGCGAATTGGACTGCCTCGTAAATGCCGTATCCGGTCCAGCTGTAGCCGGTCATCATGATCAGCGGAATGGTGCCCAGCTGGGCGTAGTTCATGCGCGTCATTTCGCGTGCTGCGTGGTGGGCGCAGACGTGAGCAATCTCATGCGCCATGACACCGGCCATCTCCGCTTCCTCGTCAGCGTTCAGGATGAGGCCGGAGTTCACGTAAAAAAAGCCGCCCGGCAGCGCCATGGCGTTGATTTCGTCGGAATCGATGATCTTGATTGTGAACGGGACTTTGCAATCGGAGTTCTTGACGATGTTCTGACCGACGCGGTTCACGTACTCGGTAATCATGGGGTCGGTAATGAACTTGGTACTCTTCTCGATCTCCGAGGCGTACATCTTGCCCATCTTGATTTCGCTGTCGGTTGAGTACCAATTGCCCAGACCGCGTTTGCCGATATCCCGGTTTCCAACTGCGTTCACATCTTCAACACTGCCGGCCTTGACATCGATCTTCTGGCTGCCGGGCTCGATCACCTTTTCCGGGTCGACGGCGGTGGCGGCTACGTCGCCTTTAACCGGCTCGGTTCCCACGGATGGGTCCTTCTTATCCTTCTTGTCCTTGTTGTCTTTCTTGTCGGCTGTGGCGGGCGTGTCGCCGTCCACTGGCGCGCCAGCATTTGCCGGTTTGGCGTCTGGCAGCGGCAGCGAAGTGGTGGTGGCGGGCTTATCAGCTGAGGCGTCGGCCGGGGCAGGACCTGGAGTCGTAGCTGCTGGGGTATCGGCGGGAGTGGCAGGCGGAGGGGCAGTCTGCTGGGGAGTTGACTGGGCCCATCCTGCGGAGCTTATTGCCCAGGCCAAAGCTGCGGCCGCTACTGCCAAGCTTGGACCCTTGATCGTTTTTAGATTTCTGGTCATGACCTCACCTCTCGATACACACCTGCGGACCTAAGGCTACGCTCAATGGTTTAGACGCTAGTATCCGCCGGTTAGCGAGCTATGTAACAGAATAATTCGCCAAAGGGACATTTGTACCCGGCTTGGAGCTTGCAGGCGTCTGAATTAAAGTGGATTCCACCAGAAATGCGGGAGGATTTGTGCGTCGAGGATTCCTCATGTTGGCCGGGCTCGTGCTGTGCGGAACCATGCCTTCAGCCAGCCAGGGGCCGCCCCACCATTCCGGGCCAATTGAGGCCATATTGGGGCCACCTCGTCACGCCCAGCCGCCGGCCAAAGGGACTGTATCCACGCCGGAAGTGTTTCTCGACGCCACTGGTTTGGGCTCTCCGCTGGTTTTGGACAAGAACTGGCGCGTCGGAATCACAGCCAATCCTGCCGCCGCAACCCCGGACTTCGACGATTCCACATGGGACGTGCGCAACGCTTCCGACGCCATTCCGGAGGTGCCGGACGAGGACCGGCCGCCCGGACCGCCGCCATCGGACGGGAAGTCCGACCTGCCTCCGGACCGGCCCCCAACCCATCAGCGTCCGTCCGTCTGGTTCAGGGCCCACATCAAACTGGCGCCCAACCACGGGCCCATTTCCCTGCTGATCCAGTTGCCCGTGTCGCAGAACGCCTCCGTCTCTGTGGGCAACCAGGGGCCGTCAGTGGATGTGTACGCCAATGGACGGGAGATCCATCCCGAGGGACCAGGGGGAGACGATCCGAGCCATTATCAGCTGATCTCGCGCGTTTACACGCTCAACATTCCGCCCTCGGAGACGTCCCTGACCCTGGTTGCAAAGACACTCTATATTCCGTTCGGGTTCGCCGCCTACACCAGCTTTTTCGCCAACCGCACCTTGATCCTGGGCCGTCCTGACGACCTGAACCGCAACCTGGAATTGTGGTCGGTGCATAGCCTGTTCGAACGCCTGCCCCGCATCATCAACGCCATTCTGCTGCTGGTTCTTGGGGCTTTTCTAATTGCCCTGTACTTTGCACAGAAGGGCCATCGGGAATATCTCTGGCTGGCTCTGCACGAGTTGATTCAAGCGCCCGTCGCGTTTATCGATCTTGCCGGAAGCACGGCCAACCTGGACCAGCTTTGGTACGCTGCGGCGGTCATCGAACTGGTTCTGATTTCGGCGTATCTCTACTTCGAATTTCTCATCTCATTTCTGGTCCTTCGACCGCGTTGGTACATTCGGTGGCTGCGCTACACGGCACCGATTCTCCTCTTCGTCGGCCCACTGGTGCTGATGGTGGGCAAAAACCACGTGGTTGGCTGGATTCTGCTGATTGATGGTGTGGGCTGCTTCTTCTGGTTTGCGGGCTGGCTGTTGTTCTGCGGCATCACGCTGGTGAAGGCAACGATCAAGCGAAACTTCGAAGCCGGACTGCTGCTGCTGCCGCTTTTTTTGAGTTTTGTGGGGATTCTGGAGCCAATTGCCACGACGGGGATGAAGGACTTCAGCGGCATGCATACAGGTCGCCGCTAACGCTACAGGCAGGGCCGGTGCCGATTCACTTTGCCGCCATCGCTGACTTTGTCGGAATACTGGCCATCGTCATCATCATCTTCGCGCGCTTTTTGCG
>JANXQR010000085.1 GCA_025353435.1 Acidobacteriota bacterium
ATTGGGACCACCGAATTGAGATTACAGGAGCAGGACCCAATTCACGGGTGGTATTTCGGTCCACGCTGACAGATTGAGCGAGGAGCTTCGATACTTGGACTCGACGCATCTGAAAGTCGTAGAATTCCTCTTCATATCAGAATGGAGTTGCCATGAAAGCTAAGACCCTCTGCAGCATCTTTTTGTTCGCTTCACTCTGCGCCACCGGATTTGTTCCCCAGGCTCCGTGCCAGGGACCGCGCACTCCCCCTGTGACAATTCAAGGCGATCATTTTGTGCGCGAAGGCAAGACTTATCAAATCATTTCCGGAGCCATTCACTATTCACGAGTGCCAAAGGAATATTGGCGAGATCGCCTGAAGAAAGCACGCGCCATGGGATTGAACACCGTGGAGACCTATGTGTTCTGGAACTTGCATGAACCTAAGCCGGGGGAATTTGACTTCAGTGGGCCACTTGACGTTGCTACGTTTATCCGCATCGCTCAGGAGGAGAGGCTGAACGTGATCCTGCGGCCCGGCCCGTATGTCTGCGCAGAGTGGGAGGCGGGTGGATTGCCCGCATGGCTGTTCAAAGATCCCACATTGAAAGTAAGAACGCGCGATCCACGTTTTCTTGCGGCGGCTGAACGTTATTTGAAGCGGCTGGGTAAAGAAGTGGCAAATCTTCAGGCATCGCACGGCGGACCAATCATTGCTGTCCAGGTCGAGAATGAGTACGGTTCCTATGGAAATGACAAGGAGTACATGGAGGATATCCACCAGGCACTCATTCACGCCGGCTTGGGCGATTCCCTCTTCTACACCTCCGATGGCGCGGACGAGTTGCCGAAGGATGCACTCCCCGATGTGCTGGCAGTTATCAATTTTGGGCCGGGTGAAGCACAGAAGGAATTTGCGAAGCTGGCCAAACTACGCCCGCATCAGCCCATGATGACAGGAGAATACTGGGACGGATGGTTCGATGCGTGGGGCGACAAACAGCATGTTCACACTGACTCTGAGGCGCAGGCGAAGGAGGTTGATTGGATTCTGAGCCAGGGTTACTCGCTGAATCTTTACATGTTCCATGGCGGCACAACATTCGGATTCATGAACGGCGCTAACATGGATTCCGGACCAGCAGCGCACTATGGACCACAAACAACAAGCTATGACTACGATGCCGCGCTCGATGAAGCGGGACGACCAACGAAGAAGTTGTTCCTACTGCGCGATGTTATCCAGCACCACACGGGAGTTACTCCACCCGCGCTGCCGGAACCACTGCCAATCGGCCCGATCCCTGCTTTCGAGTTAGGCGACTCGGCCCCTCTGTGGGATAACCTCCCAGCACCGATTGAATCCGAAGAGCCACTCACGATGGAGGCACTTGGGCAGGACTATGGATACATTCTTTATCGCACTCAGGTGACCGGCCCTGAGCAAGGAAAGCTCATGATCGAGGACCTTCGTGACTATGCGGCTGTTTACTTGGATAAGAAGCTGGTGGGAACAATCGATCGACGCCTCCAACAATCGTTGACATCGATCAATATTCCGACCGGGAAATCAATGCTGGACATACTCGTGGAAAACACTGGACGCATTAACTTTGGCCCTCACCTGCCAGACGGACGGGCAGGCATTGTCGGCTCAGTGAAAGTTGGAGACCGCAAACTTACAAAGTGGGAGATTTATTCACTCCCCATGAAATCCTCAAGCGACATTGATCATTGGACTAAATCTGTAGGCGCGAGCGGCGCACCAGGGCCTGCTTTTCATCGCGGAACATTCAGTCTCGATAGGGTTGCCGACACCTATCTCGACACGAGTGCACTAACCAAGGGCTTTGTGTGGGTGAACGGTCAAAACCTGGGCCGGACGTGGGATATTGGTCCGCAAAGATCACTTTTTGTGCCCGCGCCATGGCTAAAGGAAGGTGAGAACGAAGTGGTGGTATTTGACTACGCGGACCTGCCGGCCACTTCCCTTCGCGGAGTCAGCGATCCAGTCTGGACTAAGTGATGGACCGCATCATCACGCCATCCATTCGTGCAATGCGTTCCTAAGCTCATCCACGGATAGCTTATTTGTCTGGGCTTTTACCGGGAACTCGGGTGGGGCAACGATGTACGCCTGGGACAAACTTTCGGCAACGCACACGCATGCAGTCGCACTTTGGTATTCGCTGTAACGTGCCGCCGCAAGCCAGACGTAGAGTGCGAGAATCTGCGCATCGATCGCGCTGCCAGGTAGATCATCAACTGCTGGCAATGGATTGACCTGATCAGGATTGTCGAAGACTGCCACGCCCGTGAACGGCTTGGGCTTGCTACGCATGCCGAACTTCGCCGCGAGGAATCGCGGTCGAGCACGGCGAAAAGCTTCAGAAGCGCCCCACTGGACAAACGAATTGCCAAATATCACTGCACCGTTGCCGCTGAGATACAACGAGCGCAGATATTCGCGGACTGCTGGGCCCATGGCTTCGGGCGGACACCATGGGGTGACGTCGACCTTGCGCAGGCGATCGAAAACGGCGTCTGCGTCGGCAAGATCCTTGCGCATGGTGTTCATCTCATGCGAAAAGTTTTGCCTATATTGATCGAGCCGGGCATAGCTCAGAAGAATGGGCGCAGCGCCGCTGGATCCTTTGACAGGTTGGGACATTAGAACATCTACTACGCTTCTGCCTGCGTCTATAACCCATAGATCGGCTGGCCGGGTGCGCGTGCCATATGAAAGCTTGTCGAGCAGGCCCTTTGATGTTGAATCACTTTTCCGTTCGCTTGCGGTAAGGAGATTCTCCAGCACTCCTTTTGATTCGCGAAAGGAAGGGGTGCCTAACTCAATTGACCGGCCAATCTTTTGCCAACGGCCCCAAGGATCGGCCGAGGATATTTCAAGTGGCCGCGGAATATCAAGCAGGACGAGTCGATTCCCCGATGCCTGCGCATTCCCAGTCGCCTGCGCGAATTGATCGGCCGCATCGAACACTGACTGAACTGCCTTGCGCCAATCCTGGTAGTAGGATGAGCGTGCCAGGAGCGAGGCATTTTCAATGGTTTGCTCGGTGGTTGAGAAGTTCCATTTCCGCACTTCCATCTTGTCTTCAATTTCGACCACGCTGCGGAATAGTCCGGACAATTGATCGGAAGACAGGCTCGACACAAAAGAAAGCAAGCGCTCAACCGATTGGCGTTCGTTTGGAAAGAGGTAGTCCCACTCGCGCAATTGCTGATTGACGAACGGCAGGAAAGTGACAGGAAGGCGCTTGAGCACACCATTGTCCAAGGCAATTTTGAGACTATCCGGAATTGATCCTGGCGCTGCCATGTCGTGTCCTGTTTTCTAGATCCGAAAGTCGGTGAGCAGACTGCCTTGAGAGTCGATTGGCCGGCATCCAAGCAGCCCTGCAAGGGTTGGGCAAACGTCGACATGGCGAATGGGCCGCTCGATTACCGTGGGACGATCGACCGCAGAGCCCATCACCATCATCCACGTATCGCGGGTCGAATCAACGTTGGCGCGGTGATTGAAGAAACCATTTGTCGAAGATCCATCCGGATCGCGTCCAAATTCAGGCAGAACAACCATGGTGGTCTTGCCACGGTAATCGGGATTCGCCTCCACTTCCTTCCAGAGTTGATAAGTAAGCCGATCGGCGGTCTTGATGCCGGAAAGATGTAAAGAATAGGATCCGAAATGTGCCGCTTCCACATCGGAAAACGCCACCACAAGCACCTGGGGCGAGAAGCGGTGCATGATTTCCCGCGTCATAAAGAAGGTTAGCTCGTCGCCTGAAGTGGGACCGCCGCTGCGCACGAAACCTGCGACCGCGTTCTTGATGGTCTCTTGAACGCGCGGATCGAG
>JANXQR010000707.1 GCA_025353435.1 Acidobacteriota bacterium
GGGAATGATCGCGTCCTGCCGGGGTAGCGGCATTACGCCAATGGCGCGCGTTCCTGATATGAACTTTGCCCCGCTTTCCCGGGTTCTGGATCTTGGAGCGCGAGGAGTGATGGTGCCGCGTGTTGAGACGCGCGAACAAGCAGAAGAGATCGTGAAGCAATTAAAGTACGCTCCGCAAGGGAGACGCGGCGTCGCGCTGGGTGTTGCGCATGATCTCTATCGCGCAGCAGGCGCCGAGTTTTTTGCGCAGGCGAATGAAGACATCACGATCATTATTCAGGTGGAAACGACGCGCGCGTTTGAGAACCTCGAATCTATCGCTTCCGTTCCTGGCGTGGATGCCCTTTGGATTGGACACTACGACCTTACGGTTTCGATGGGGATTCCCGCGCAGTTCGACCATCCTCGCCTGCTTAAGGCAATGGATGACCTTGTGGCTGCCTGTCGAAGGCACGGAGTCGCGCCAGCATTTCTCCCGCCCACTCAGGAATCCGCCGCGCATTGGATCAGCAAAGGATTTCGCATGATCAGCCTTGGCAGCGACATTGGCGTCTTCCTTGATGGCATTGCCAGATTCCGGAAATTCGTCACGCGGGGGAGTCAAGCTGGATGAAATACACAATTCAAGCATTCAATGCGGGCACGTTCTGGGTTCCGGGCCCTGAGGTGTACTGGATGGAAGCCTGGAACCGTCGCGAGGAGATGAACCTTATCGTCTACCTGATTCGCGGCGGAGGCGAAAACATACTCATTAACACCGGCCCGCCGCAAGATCTAAAGGTCATCAACGAAGCTTGGCTCAAATTCTTCGAGTATCCAGAAGCGCAGATTTCGCGCACGGAAGATCAGCTTCCGCAGAACATTCTTAGTTCGCAGGGTTTGACGCCCGACGACATTTCTCTCGTGCTGGTGACACCGCTGCAGGCCTACGCAACCGCCAACATCCACATGTTTCGAAATGCCACGATCGGGATTTCGCGGCGAGGATGGATCGAAGACTTTCAGGCACCGTACTATCACCTGCATGTGCCTCGTCACCTCCGCATTCCGCCCGAAGTCAATCACTATCTCCAGAATGATGGATGGGAAAAGGTGCACCTGCTTCTCGATGAAGAAGAGGTCAGGCCCGGTATCCGCGTATTCTGGGCCGGCGTTCATCATCGTTCATCCATGGCGATCGCAATCGATACGGAGAAGGGTACAGTTATTGTCAGTGACTGCTTTTTCAAATACGGGAATATCGAATCCGGACGTTATCTGGGGGTTATGGAGAGCATGATGGAAGCCGACGCGACTTGGGCCCGCATACGTAAAGAGGCCGACATCGTGGCGTCAATCTATGACCCTGAAGTTTTTGTGCGCCATCCTGGAGGAGTTCTCGCCTGAAGCTGTGATCCCATTTGAAATAGAATGAGGCCATCGATGCCACCCGATCTTCTTACTCCCGTCATACGAACCACCCTGACGGCCGATATCTGCCGGCAGATGGTGAGCCATCTCATTCGCGGAGTCTGGAGTGCGGGCGAGAAGATTCCTGCGGAGAGAGATCTGTGCCAACAGCTTGGAGTTGGCCGTGCCTCCCTGCGGGAAGCTCTCAAGGCCCTCGAGATCATGGGGATGATTGAGACCCGGCTGGGAGACGGAACTTACGTTTGCGAGCGGTCGGAGTTCTTCTCTCGGCCACTGCTTTGGGCAATTGTCAGTTGTTCTGAAGCTAATGTGAA
>JANXQR010000122.1 GCA_025353435.1 Acidobacteriota bacterium
CACGATTCCGAGGTCGATCGAGGCCATGATTTCCGCGACCTGCTCCATCGGGATCAAACCGGTCAGCGAAATGCGGTCTTCAAGTCCGCGCTCGCGAATCAGGCGCTTGAGGTTTTCTCGTTCCGGGCCATCGCCGATCAACTGCAGTCTCAGTTGTGGAACCTGGTCGCGCAGCAAGGCAACTGCTTCGATTGCAATATCGAGCCCCTGGTGCCAGCTGAGCGTTCCTGGGTAGCACATCACAAACTCGTCTCGAGCAGGCGTTGCACCACCGCGCCGCGAAAAGATCGCTGGATCGGGATAGTTGATGATCGCCGTGCACTTCTCCGGCCGTACAGAACGCCGAATCAGTTTTTCGTACCAGAGGTGGTTGGCAATGATCACGTGACTGGAATACGCGATTGAAAGCCGCTCCATCGTGACCAGCGCTCGGAATGCGAGCGACCCATCGTTCACCTTGAATTTGCTGGCGTAAAACTCGGGAACTATGTCGTGAATATCGAGGATGACCGGCGTGCCCATCAAACGCGGCACCAGCGTGGCGAAGACTTCAAAGTCCGGCACCGAGTGCACGTGGATCATGTTGTATGGCTCGCTAAACTGTCGAAGCGTGAGGAACCATGCCGAACGAACGAAGAACAACAGTAGCTTGATCAGGTAGCTGACTGGCCCCGTCTCGTCGATGACGCGGGTTTGAATGCGGTAGACGCGCACGCCGCGGATCACTTCAAACGCTGGTTGACCTTCGCGCGCCAGAGCGATCGCATCCACCTGGTCTCCGCGTCTGACCAGGGCTTCGGCGTACCGCCGCACCCGGTTGTCCGCGTCGTAAAACGTGTAGGCCAGCATGCAAGCTTTCATAATTAGGGCGCCTAAGCTCCGGGTCGCAGGTCTCGCGAGTATAGATATTTCATACTGAGAAGAACATTTTGGGGCGCAATTCGCAATTGCACCTAAGCCAGTTCGGCTCCCCCGGTCGGGTGACTCGGCTCCGCACCGGCGGCGCGTGCCTTGCCCCGTAGTTCGGCTAAGAGCCTTAGAATCCGAGCCAGAGGCTCTGTTCCACCGTGCAGAATGACCACGCAAGCCAGATACAAGACGCTAAAAACCGTCGACATACAGATGATGCGAATTGCCGCTCCAGATCCCCTTGGCAATGCCGCCAGCGTTACAAATGCGCGGAACGTGAAAAACGTCACCATCCCCGCTGCTCCGGAAGCAACAATATATCGCCAGACCGCCCCGATTACTTGCCCGACGCGCAGATCGATCGGCTTGCCCGCGTACCACATACCAGGAATGACTAGAAGCCAGTAGGAAACGCACCAAGCCACGGCGATGCCTTCCGGCCCAAACGGAAGTCCCACTAGGAATAGTCCGAGCGTGACGGTCCATTCCACGATGCTCCAAACGAGCCACCGGTCGGCGCGTCCGATCGAAACGTGGATCCACCCGTGGATGTAGTACACGATCATGATGCCGATGCCGGGAGCAAAATATGTGAAGATGACTCCAGCGGGGCCCCAATTCGGTCCCAGCAGGAGCCGGATCAGGTCTTTGCCCACCAGCGTCAAATCCCCGGCAAGGCCCATCCCGATGAACGACATCACTGCAACCGCACCCAGCACATAGCGGATATATTGCGGGCGGTCATCGCGGACCCGGCTCAACGCCGATACGGCAACATTCGATGTGGCCGACACTAATTGGCCCGCCGAAAGTGCGAACAAGTCATAGGCCTTTTTGTAGAAGCCGAGTGCGGGCGCCCCGAAGCGCCAACCGACAAGAAGGTTGTCGGAGTTGCGGGCAAAGTAGTTGAGACTGAATCGGGCACTGATGTGCCAAGCAAACTTCATTGTCTCGGCAGTTCCGGAATGCCTTCGCGGAAGTCCCGGCACCCACGGACAAAGAATCCAGACGCCGATTGTTGTGCTCAAGGCAAGCGCGCACGCGCCCATGACCAGCGACCAGTAACCCCATCCAGCCATGGCGAACGCGATCGACGTGGCGACTCCGACCCCGCGGGCGACGATGTCATTCTTGGCAATGGTCGTAAAGCGCATGGCGCGCCGTAGCAGGGCCGCGTGAATGGTGGGCAGAGTCGCCAGCATCACTGTGGCGGCAAATCCCGCCGTGAGCCGAGTGAGCGGGCTCTCGCCGTAAAACCTGGCCATCAGCGGTCCCACCGCAACGAAGCCGAGAGTCAACGCCACCCCTATTCCAATATTGATCCAGAACAGCGTGCTGGCAAGGTTATGTGTAACGTCTTTCCGCTGCAGGAGCGCGTCGACGAACCCATTCATCGGCCCATTCGTAAGCAGCAGGCTGAAGGTGGTGACCATGGTTGCGAGTCCGACATCGCGGGGCGTCAGCAGCCGGCCCAACACCACCGTGGCCACAATCTGAATCGCGAGAGCGATTGCGCCCGAAAGCAGCGTAGCTCCCGCGCCTCGCACGGCCAACCGGCGCAATGCATGGCCTCCACGGGGCACAGAAGGTGCGAACGCTCCGCTCGCGTCGA
Organism: Acidobacteriota bacterium; assembly: GCA_025353435.1. Lineage (GTDB taxonomy): Bacteria > Acidobacteriota > Terriglobia > Terriglobales > Acidobacteriaceae > Telmatobacter. Next base: position 2,522 of record JANXQR010000122.1, read on the forward strand.
AGGGCTTCAAGCCGGCTCCTGTTTGATCATGTTCCCCGATTTCGGCCCTTTGTCTATTGCAAAATACGCGTACGACGGCGCCGCAAGGACTGCCGTAATGGAAAATCCAATTCGGCTTGGACGCTCGTCCTTGGATGGTCTGGCACCGCCATAATCGCCAACAGGAAT
>JANXQR010000123.1 GCA_025353435.1 Acidobacteriota bacterium
GCAAGGACCTCAGCGCCGCATTCGTCTTCTACGGCACCGGCCCGGCAGATGTCTCCACCGTCACTGCACCGGTCTACGGCTTTTATGCCGGCAACGACGCCCGTGTCGGCGCCACCATCCCCGCCACCACCGATGCCATGAAAGCCGCCAAAAAGTTCTACGAGCCCGTCACCTACGACGGCGCCGGCCATGGCTTCATGCGCGCCGGCGAAGACCCCACCAACACCGTCGCCGGCAACAAGACCGCCCGCGAACAAGCCTTCGCCCGTTTAGTCAAAGAGCTCAAAGCTCTGAAACCCGCGCCGTCCGCATCCAACGCAACTCCGCACACCACGCTCGCGCGCACCAAGCCAGTCGTGTGCCACGACGCGTCAAAAACTACGGCAACCATGTAAGGGGAATTCAATGCAGGGTGCCCCACCCTCGCGACGTCTCTGTTTTTGTCGCTAGGGTGGGATACCTCGGACCTCAATACGCCGGGGGCCCCATCCTAAACACAGCTTCATCGTGTTTAGGGTGGGAGACCACCTTACTTAGTGCGGAACCTGATCTTCGTTACTTCCCCAGCGCCGACTCAACCGCCGCAGTCACTTCAGGCGAATCAGGCTTCGTGGCAGGCTCAAATCGAGCCACCGGCTTTCCGCTCCGATCAAACAGGAACTTCGTAAAGTTCCACTTGATGTCCCCCGCAAACTGCGGATCAGACGACGCATCGGTCAGGAACGTGTAAAGCGGCGTCTTGTCGTCGCCCTTCACGCTCACCTTCGACATCATCGGGAAGCTCACGTTGTATTTGGTGCTGCAGAACGTCTTGATCTCTGCATCCGTGCCCGGCTCCTGCGACATGAAGTTGTTCGCCGGCACGCCCACAATCACCAGCCCGCGATCCTTGTACTTCTCATACAGCGATTCAAGCGCCGTGTACTGCGGCGTAAATCCGCACTTGCTGGCCACATTCACCAGCAGAACCACCTTCCCCTTGTAGGCGCCCAAACTCACCTGGTCGCCGTCAATCGACCGCATCGAAAAGTCATAAATCGACTTCGAAGCCGCCCAGCAAGCGCCAACAGCCACAAACATCATCAGAACCAAACCCAATTTGCGCATAAGACCTCCTCACCACAGACCCTTTCGATCATAATTGCAGGCCCCGCCGCGAATCATCACGGAATTGTCACCAACCGGACTGGCACTTTGAGCGAAGTCGAAGAATTGGCAGTCGCATATTCGGATGCTCAACGAAAGTTCCGTGCCCCATCTTTGCGCCTTCTTTTTGGCGCAAGGGTGGGAGGTCGCAAACCTGCGCGAGAACTACGATGCCTTCTGTTTCTGCTCCGCATCACGGAGCGCTTCGTGAATGATCATCTTGAGGTAAGTCTGGTAACGCAATCCACGCTCCGCAGCCAACAAACACGCCTTGGCAATATCATCGGGATCGAGGACTATCTTTGTCACCGATGACTCTTCCCGAATCACCAGTGTTCCGTAGCCGACGCGGCCTTCGGCAGTCGCCCTTTCGAACTCTTCAGCCAGAGCGTCTTCGTTGGCCTCCCACCATGCGACTTCTTCTGCTTGCTTCGCTCGCGAACGTCATATTCTTCAGTTCTTCCAACATGCCATCCCTCGTCCGCCTCAGAATTCGCGCCAATCCCTCTATTCATGGGCCGCAAGAGTCCCGATGACGTGTCGTGGCCTAAACCAAGATTGCACGGAGGTCGGATTCGGTCAACCGTCGTGTCCAATCTGGTTCTCCATCCTTAGGCATCATTACAAGAGAGAAGAACTCAGCCGCACCGCCCTTCTTCCAAGCGGCGAGAAGCACACCGCAGGCTTGGTGACGGGCGGCCACCAACCGAAGCCGCCTCCCATCTTTAGCGGTCGGCCTGGCCGCGCTTCCCCCCTTGACTTGAATCAAGATGATGTTGGCCTCCTGCGGCGATCATAGGCCGTTTGGCAACTACTGCCGCAACTCCACCAGCGTAGCGCCCTGCCCGCCTTCGTTCTGTGGGGCCTCCGCGATCGTGGCCACGTGCGGATGGCCCTTCAGGAATTCGCGGACACCGCGCCGCAGAATCCCAGCGCCGTGGCCGTGAATCACGCGCACCTTCGGAAGACCTGCCAGAAACGCGCGGTCGAGATACTTCTCCAACTCTTCTGTTGCTTCATCGACCGTGCGGCCAATCAGGTTGATCTCCATGCGCATGTCATCGGTATTGGCGCTGGTCACCGTGACAACCACGTTCTTCTGCTTGCGCGCCGCCGCCAATGGATCGGACTTTTGAAGCAGCGCTCCAGCGGCTGAAGTCGAAACTTCGGCGAGTTCATCGCGCTTGACCCGCATCTTGATCGGCCCAAGAGCAACCTCAAAGACGTCCTTCTCCACCTCGCGCTGCACTACCGCAATCTTGTTCATTGACTTGATGCGCACCTGGTCGCCGGGCGCAACATGCTTGAGAAGATGCGGCTGCGCATTCGCGTCGCCTTGGTCCGCGCCGATGCGATGAGCCACCACGGTCTGGTTGAAGCTCTCCTGAAATTCCCGGCGCAATCGCGTGATTCGGCGCTCGGCTTCCTTCGATAGTTTCTGCTGTGATGCGCGATCCTCAATTACGCGGACGTTCTCGCGCATCTGAAACTCGAACTCCTTCATCAGTGACGCGAGTTTGTTCTCAAGTTCTTTGGTGCGGTTGCGTAACTCAACATCGCCCTCGCGAGCCAGCTTGGCGCGGTCCTGGTTCAACGCGTACAGCTGCTCACGCGCCGTCTTGCGTTCGCCCTCAAGTTGAGTCACCTCGTTGTGCAGCTTGTCGAGGAAGCGCGCGATGTCGACTTGTTGGGAACCGAGTCGCTGCCGCGCCGCGCCTATGATGGTTGCGTTTAGCCCCAGCCGCTCCGCCGTCGCAATGCCCGCCGAGGCGCCCGGCACGCCGAGCCGCAAAAGATAGTTGGGAACCAGCGTGACTTCATCCACGCCGGCCGCTGCATTGAGAACGCCCGCCGTGTTGGCCGCGTAAACCTTCAGCGACGTGTGGTGCGTGGAAATCAACGACCATGCTCCCGCGCCGAGAAAGAAGCTCGCAACGGCAACCGCCAGCGCAGAGCCTTCTTCAGGGTCAGTCGCCGAGCCAAGCTCATCCAGCAGGACCAGGGAATGTCGATCGGCCAGTCGCGAGAGCCGGTCCAGATTGGTGATGTGCGCCGAGAACGTCGACAGCGCCTGCTCAATCGACTGCGCATCGCCGATGTCGGCCAGGAACGCCGTGAACACGGGGAAGCTGGCCGCCGTCGCCGGAATGGGAATGCCGGCCTGCGCCATCATCGCCAGCAGCGCCGTGGTCTTGAGGGTTACGGTTTTGCCGCCGGTGTTGGGTCCGCTGATGATGAGCTGCCGATGCTCGTCGGTCAGCTCGAGAGTGAGAGGCACGACTTTGCCGCCGGTGGCGCGGAGCCTCTTTTCGAGCAGGGGGTGCCTCGCCGCATCCAGGCTCAGCCGGTCTGCAGTTATTGCCGGGGCGACGCAGTCGTATGCGCGGGCGAAGCGGGCTCGGGCCTGCAGGCTGTCGACCAATGCCAACACCTTTGCCCCGGCAACCAGCGCAAAGGCATACGTGCCCACCAGCCGAGTGAGGGCCACAAAGATGCGGTGAATCTCGGCCTGTTCTTCCTCCAGAAGCCGGACCAGTTCGTTGTTCTGCTCGATGGTTTCGAGCGGCTCCACGTAGACCGTCAGACCTGACGAACTGGCGCCGTGGATGACGCCCGTGATGCGCCGCTTGAGTTCGCTGCGGACGGGGATGACGAAGCGATCGCCGCGGATGGTGATGAGGTCTTCCTGCGTCGAGCCATCCGACGAGAGCTTGCGGAGAGCCGCACGGAGCGATTCCTCGATCACGCGCTGCTGGCGCTCCTGCTCGCGGCGGATGCGATTCAGTTCCGGTGACGCGTCGTCGGCCAGCGACCCGTCCGGCTGGATCTTGCGCTCGATCGACTCAGCCAGCGGCCGAAGGCTCGTGGTCAGGGGCGCGGACAGCTCGGTGAGGCCCGGGAGCTTGCCGATGAGTCGGGCCGGAGGCGACTGCAGCAGGGCCTGCCAGGCAGCAATGTCGTTCGCAATGCGGGCGATGGACTGGAGTTCGGCGGCTTCAAGGGCGGCCTCCGGGATACCGGCCTTGGCGGCGAGTTGAGTAGGGTCAAACAGGCCGCCGAGTGGGATGGAAACCTGCTCTTCCAGCAGTAGGCGGACCTCGGCGGTGAGCTGGTGTTGGCGGGCGATCCAGGGCTCGTCGGTGGAGGGTTGGAGGGCGAGGATGGCGGCGCGGCCGACGGGCGAGGCGGCGAAGCCGGCGACCAGGGCGAGCAGCGGCTCCCACTCGAGGGCGGTGGCGTCGGCGTGGGCGACGGGGTTCGGTATGGAGTCGAGAAGATGCATGCTTTTTGCTCGAAATACCCTTAAAGCGCACTTTCGCGCGCAAATAAAAAAACGGCTTAGTTCTGCCGGCTCATGAGGTTAGACCCCGAAAAGGGGGGAATTTTCGCTCACCGTGATTTGAATCACAGAAGCAGTGAACAGTGCAGTTAGAGCAGTGAAAAGTGCACAGTGAACAGTGGACAGAAAAGCTGTGAAAAAGTATGGGAGCAGGGACGGGTCGGTTGGAAATGCGCGGGCGGTGTCCATGGCTGCTCCTTTCTGTGGCGAGGGTTGATTGAGAAATGAAAAACGCCCGCTAATTCGCGGGCGCTCGTATTTACGACCTAATTCAATGATAGCGGGTTCGCGTAATTAATAATGGATTTCCCAATATATTTGTTCGCTTTGTAATGTGCGGGTTGCAACGATTTCCACAGGTCGGGCACTTGACAACATTTTCAACAGGGTCATGGCGAGGGGCCGACGAAGAGTTTCAAATGGAAAGAGTCGAACGGCTAGTTCATCAGCCACACGCATCTAACGATCCAAGTATCTCGTTTTCCAGTTGATTTGATAGAGGATCAGACATGTTGAATGCAGGTTTGCGGGTTCGGCAGGGTGGCGTGGCTACCCTGGCATTAGTAATGGCGGCGGCAATGCTGGGTTGCAGTTCAAAGCAGGACAAGGCTATTGAACTGGCGAAGAAGCAGGCGGTGTCGACGGGCCAGCCGCAGCAGGTTTCGAGTGTAGATAAGGACGGAAACACGGTGACGACGGTGGTCCAGCCTCCGGCGCAGGGGCAGAAGGATTCGTCGGTTGTAACGACGACGACTTCTCCGGCACCGGGAGCGGCCAAGCCTTCGCCACAGGGTCCGACCGTTTCCGCATGGCAGGATCCTGCGCCGGTGATCGTTCCGGCGGGGACCACGCTGGCAATCCGGTTGGATCAGTCGATCAGCGTGAAGGGAAACCGGGCTGGCGATCAATTTACTGGCGAAGTGGTGGATCCACTTGGTGCGAACGACGGCGGTCTGCTGGTTCCGAAGGGAGCACGGGTGAAGGGGCTTGTGGACGTCTCGCACAAGAGGGGGCATTTCAAGGGAGCATCATCGTTGGAGTTGCGCCTGACGTCGATCGAGTTGAATGGAGCGGATCATCCGATTGAGACGGGCGATTTGGCACAGAGGAAGAAGGGCAAGGGCAAGCGCTCGGCGGGGTTCATTGGCGGCGGCGCGGGCGTGGGCATGCTGATTGGCGGGTTGGCGGCAGGCCCTGCGGGCGTGCTGTGGGGCGGGCTGGCGGGTGGCGGCGCGGGAACGGCGGCCGCGGGGCTGACCGGGAATCGGGACCTAGTGATTCCCGCGGAGACTGTGGTGCGGTTCAAGCTGGCGCAGGATTTGGTGGTGCGTGCGGGGAAGTAGGCGTCAATAGGGTTGGTGATTAAAAGGCAGCCTGAATAAGGCTGCCTTTTTGATATCGTAGATGGTGTACAATTTGTACATACAACGAGGGCGTGATGCGTTTCGAGTGGGATCCCCGAAAAGCGGAAGCCAATTTCAGGAAGCACGGAGTGCGCTTTTCTGATACAGAGACTGTTCTCGAGGATGAATACGCGATCACCATTGCGGACGATTCGTCCGATCCGGGTGAGCATCGATTTGTGTCGATGGGCATGGGCGTTAAGGGGTCACTTTTAGTTGTGGTGTACTGCTACCGCGGCGAGAATATCCGCATCATCTCCGCTCGGTTGGCGGAGTCGCTCGAACGAAGCCAATACGAGGAGGTCCGATGAAAACGAGTTACGACTTCAGCAAGGGAACGCGGGGCAGGATTGCAGCGGTGGAGCCTGAGCCGCGCGGCAAGACGCGAATCACGATTCGACTTGATGAGGATTTGGTGGATCATTTTCTGAAAGAGGCGGAGGCTGCGGGCGGGGCGGTTGGCTATCAGACGCTGATCAACGAGGCCCTGCGGCAGCATGTGGAAGGCAAGGCGCCGAAGATTGAAGAGACGCTGCGGCGGATTGTGCGGGAGGAGATGCGGAAGGCGGGGTGATTGGGCTTAATCCCAGGTCCCCAAGTGCGAGGGACCTGAGGCACTCACATTCTCGGGTGAATTTGGATCTAATGGACGTGGGCCACCCAACTATGGCTTTCGTCTGAATGAGAACCTCGACCACGTCTCATAGGTCTTCCCATCGGAAGCACCCGCCCATTCATAATTAAGTGTGCCAAGTCCAAGGTGGAATATCACACGAGTCATTTCGCTTCCATCTCGTCGGATGGCAGCGAAGTCTCCCAATCCCGTTTGCGCAAATTGCTTCAGACCGCTTACATCGTACTGATCTGACGCCAATCCTTCGTCAACTAATTTCATCTTCTCTTTCGCAGGATCTAATTGCAGGAATCGACGCCTTGAGGTTGTGCCGTTCTCCCCGTGGTACAGATAATCGAGTTTCATTCGGTGTTTTTTGGGCTCCTCTGTGATTACGATCTCGACGGATTCTGTTACAGGGCGCCCTCCGATCAACCGCTCACTATAGCCTTCCCATTTGCCTATGAAGTTTTGGTAGATGCTCTCAACGGCTGGTGATCTGGGAATCTCAGGAGCATTGGAAGCGAGTGAGTTTGCAACCTGCGGGTACGCGTTTACAGGCATTGTGGTCAGAATGCACACGATACTCAAGAACAAGCGGAGTGCAGGGTTGACCGTGCGCGGTTTCATTCCAACTCCGGATAGCAGGGGCTAACTGATTTTTGTATAGCCATGCTAACGCATAAAGCGGACCTCGCGGTCCGCGCTTGTGTTTCGTTTTGAATTGTTGTCGGTTGGATGTCCGGGATGAAAGCCGCACGCACCAAGTTGCGGTTGCGCCTCGGTCCGAGGAGCTTGGACGGTTCTCTATTTCTTGTTAGCCAGGAGGACGGCGTCGGCCCAGTGCTCGCCGGTGGTGCGAAGCCACTGGACCGAAGTTTCGTCCTTGAACTCGTTGTAGAGGTAGAGGAACAGCAGGCGTTGCCGCACACGCACTACGATCATGTCCATAGCGACTTTGACGGTTTTGCTATCGACCGTCACGGGCATGATCATGCCGTACGAAGTGGCGTCGGGTTTGCTGAAGAACGCGCCAAGTGGGACAGTTTTATCGACGGTGCCGTTCCTCTCAGAGCCGAGCGCCTTAAGGTGCCGGTTGACCTCGTCCTGCTGGTCCTTCAACGTGGCATCGAGCGATGCGCCGAATTGACCGGCAACGCTATCAGCCACTTGTTTGAACAGGTCCGGGGTCACGTCTGCAAATTCCGCGCGACGGGGGACTTCGACCAGCGCGTAGCGCAAGAGTTGATTTCCGCCCTTGGATCGTATGGCCTCGAGATCTGCCGGCTGCAAGAAGCCTGCGACGAGACGGTTGTTGATGGGCGCCATCGGTTCCAGGAGAACGCGGTAATCGGAGCCCGGTTCCACGAGATCGGCGGTGGGAGCGGGGATAGTGATGGACTGAAGGCCGACACGGAAGGTGTCCGACTGGGCCTGGAGGGAATTAAGCGCAATGGCGGCGAGAACCGGGAGGCAGAGAAGATGGGCGCGAAGTTGCACGGATGGCTCCGTTGCTGGCTGAAGGTTCCAGCAATGATAGCCGAAGGACCAATGGACAGGGGTCCTTGCTGTCCCACCCTTGCGACAGAAATAAGTCGCAAAGATGGGGCACGGAAGGTTTGTGGGTGACAAAAGGAAGGCCAGTTCGTTTTTAGGCTTTGGCGAGGACTGCGGTGCCCAGCTTCTCGGCCATGAGGTCGAGGGCGTTGGCGAAGAGGGTTTCGTGGGTGATCTTGCCGCTGTCGACGTCGGCTAACAAGGCTTTCTGGGCGATGTACTCCTTGTTGACGATGCCGGCTTTGGATTGCAACATGCGCCAGGCCTTTCTGCGCTCGACGCAGAACATGACTAACTGGCGGCTAAGTGCGTAGTAAGTCGTCTTGCCTTCCGCTTCCACGGTGATATAGACGCCGAAGTCGGGGATGAAGGAGCGGTGCTTGGGATCAAGGTAGCGGCGGTAGACGACATCTTGCTGAGTTATCCGGACCAGCATGTTGTCGAGGTGGATGAGCTTCGCGAGTTGTTCCGGCTTGACCTTCTTGAGGTGGTTGCGGAAGCGGGCTTCTGTGGTGCACCAGTGGGCCACAGTGTAGCGGCGAATTTCGCCGGTGGTCTTGTCCTTGGTCTCGTACCAGTCGAGATCGATGCTGGGGTTGCCCTTGACGTCGAGCGCTTCCTGATAGGTTTCGCCGAGGCGCGGGTTGAAGACAAACTCCGGTACGCCGCGGGAGTCGCGCACGCGCTGGGCCTGGTGAAGGGCCATGTCGTCGGCGACGCCGTGCTCGGGTTGGCAAGTGGTGAAGCACTGCAGGAACATGGTGCCGCGATACTCAAGGCCATCGAGAATGGCGCGGTAGAGCTTGGGAGCGTTGGCCATTGAAACCTGGGCAACGAAGGGCGAACCATGGCCGGCGAGGAAGGTTTCGGCGACCGTCTTCTTCTCAGTGTTCTTGCCCTGGGTGGCAGCGCCGAAGACGTTCATGTCGTTGCCGCCGAGCATGGGCGTCGAGTCGCTGTTCTGGCCGCCGGTGTTGGAGTAGACCTGGGTATCGAGCATGAGCGTCTTGACGTTGGGACGGTTCTGCAGGATGACCTTGGACATGTTCTGGTAGCCGATGTCGCCCATGCCGCCATCGCCGCCAACGACCCAGACTTTGGGCAGCTCGACGATTTCCTTGTCGGTCATCAGCGCGTCAGTGAAGTGCGAGAACTCGTAGTACTCGCGCTCGTTGACGCCGCGTTCACCGGTGAGAAGGACATCGGCGAGGCGCTCGGGGATGACGGAGCGGCGGGCGTGGTCGACGATGAAGCTTTCGCCCATGAGCCAGCCGACGGTGACGCCGTCCTGGAAGAGGGAATTCATCCACGGATAGGGGTGCGGGTTGTTGGGAGTGGTAGAGCCGTAGACGGTGTTGCAGCCGGTGTGGGCGGCCATGGCCATGACACTCATGCCATTGGCGAGGCGCCCGTCGATGGGCTGCAGTGATTTGTGATTGAAAGCCTCGGTGAGCAGGACTGCGGCGATGGCCTCGACTAGCTGGGCATCGGTGATGGGACCGTTGGCTGCTTCGTAAGCGGCAATGCGGGTGCGGGTGTCGTCTTCGTCTTCACCGCCGAGGCCCATGACGAGATGCGCGATGGACTGGCGAAGGAGCGCGTAGCCGGCTGCGTCCTTTTCCTTGAGGGCGGCAAGCTTGGCGGCGCCGGTCTTTTCGAGGTCGCCGGCCTTGCCGACGAAGCGATCGGACTTGGCGTGATAGACGGGGCGCATGTACGCCTCGGTGACCGCCGCGATGGAGCGAAGGACGGACTTTTCACCGCAGCCGGCGCAGGCGCCATCGCCAGAAACGAGGGCGTCGTAATTGGTGCGCACCATGAGCATGTTGCGCAGGGTCGCGGTCTTGGAGTCGGCCGGGTTGGCGCCGTTGTAGAGGCCGAGATACTTTTGCGATGTGTCAGGCAGCAGGTTGAGGAAGGCGGTGCCAGTCTCGTGCTCGGTGTTGACTTCCTCGGTCTCCTGAACCATGCGGAGGGCGTTGTGATCGCCACAGGCAGTGACGCAGGCGGCACAGCCCTTGCAGAGATCCGATACGAAGATGGAGAAGACGCCGCCGGAGCCGGGGGCCTTGCGCTCGGGCGAGGAGAAGATGGCGTTGACCTTTTGATAGGCCATCGGGACCTTGTCGATGATGGCGTAGAACTGCGCCTTCGCTTCGGTAGAGAAGCCGTCGACGGACTCGGTGACTTCGCGGAGGATTTTCTGGATCGGTGTGCCGGTCTTCATTTCGGCAACCATGCGCTGGCGGGTCTGCTTCTCGATTTCGGGGAGCTTGGCGATCATCTTGCGGCGCTCGGTGTGGTCGGAGACGTAGCGGGTGATGGCTGTGGAGAGCACGGTGGAAAGGTCCTGCGAGGTGTTGGGCAGGGCGGTGTCAGGGCAGACGGAAATGCACTCCATGCACTGGGTGCAGTTTTCGGCGATGTAGAGCGGGGTTTCGCGACGGGCAACGTACTTCGATGCGGTGTCACCGGTGGCGGCGGCGATGACGCCCATGGCGCTGAGAGGCGTGGCTGGCTGGTCATAGCCAAGGCCGGCGCGGAATTCGGCGTCAAATGCGGCGATGGTGGCGATGGGCGAACGGGTGGCCTGGCCGTCGGGCGGAGGTGTGGAGCGGCAACCAGTGGAGCAGGAAGACTCGGCGGCGCCGGCTTCAGCGTAGGCGGGGACTGCTTCGAGAATGGGCAGGAGAGCCTGGCCGCGAAGCGAAGAGCGGTCGGCGGCGGCAAGGTCGCCAATGGCGATTTCCTTGACGCGCTCCCAGCCCTGGAGCATGACTTCCATATTGGACTGGACGACAGCGTCGCCCTGCTTGCCGAACTTTTTGACGTACTGCTTGTGGACGACGTCGCGGAACTGCTCTTGCGTGATGCCGAACTCATCGAGGATACCGGAGCAGGCGAAGAAGGCGCCGAGGAAGGCGTTGCCCTGCATGCGGAGCTGGAGGTCGGCACGATTGGTGGCCTTGCGGGCGATGTCGAAGCCAGGGAGAGTGAAGACGCGGATGTTCTTTTCGATGATCTGCTTGCGGGCCCAGATGGGGAGGTTCTGCCAGGCGCGCTCGCCTTCCTCGTCGGACTCCCAGACAAGACTGCCGCCTTCCTGCATGCCGTCGAGCGGGTTGCAGTGGGTGAAGGCCTTGGGATCGCAGCAGAGGACCGTGGTCACGTGGCGCAGATCGCAGTTGACGCGAATGCGCTCCTTGGCGGCCACCATGAAGTAACTGGTGGGCGCGCCTTTCTTCTCAGAGCCATATTTGGGGTTGGCGCTGACGTGAATGATTTCTTTGGGATTGCCAAGATCGTCGGTCAGGCCGTCGCGCTCAAAGAGCAGGTCGTTGAGATCGCCGAGGATGGCGCCTAGATTTTTGCCGGTGGTGATGGCGCCCCAACCGCCGATGGAGTGGAAGCGGACGGCGACTGCCTTTTCGGGGAGCAGCGAAGGGGCTTCATCGCCGACAACGGAATATGGGTGGTCAATGCCGAGAACGATGAAGTTTTCGCCATCGGCGAGGGTTTTGCCATCTTTTCGGGCGCGGCCGGCGGTGGCGTATTCGTAGGCGCCGAAGATGTGCTCGGGACGGAAGTCGCGGGAGCCGAGGCCGTAGGTCCCGGCAATGATGTGGGGGACTTCCTGAAGGGTGATGTGGGGAATGCCCGCCGTGCCCTGGACTGCTTTGGATAAGGCTGTACGGATGTCGCGGCCGAGCGGGTTGTCGCCGGAGAGGGCTTCGTCGGTGCGTTCGAGGATGATGATGTTCTTTTTGCCGCGAACCGCCTCGACAATGGCCGCCTCGGGGAAGGGACGGATGACGTTGACGTGGAGCGAGCCAACGCAGGCGTTGCGGGTCTTGCGGAGGTGGTCGACTGCGGCCTCAATGTTTTCAGCCGCTGATCCGAGCGAGATGAAAATGGTGTCGGCGTCGTCGGTCTTGTACTTGGTGACCAGGCCGTAGTAGCGGCCGGTGAGATCGCCGAAATCCTTGTAAGCGGATTCGAGGAAATCGAGAATGGGCTCGGCAAAATTGTTGCGCCGCGCCACGATGCCGTTCATGTAGTGTTCCTGATTCTGGACCGGGCCGAGGAGGATGGGGTTGGTGAGGTCCATCATCTTGGGAACGCGGCGGCGGGTGGGTCCAAACAGGACGCGCTGAGCCTCGGTGGGGCAGTCGATGATGTCTTCCGGCGAGCCGAGATACAGGCGGATCAGATCCGATTCATGCTTATAGAAGGTGCGCTCGAGGTGCGAGGTCAGGAACCCGTCCATGATGTTCATGCCGGGGGTCAGGCTGAGTTCGGTGACGCGGCGGAGAATGAGGGCCTGGTCGGCCGTCTGCTGCGCGTCCTTTCCGAAGATCATGATCCAGCCGGTGTCGAGGGCGCCGTAGATGTCGTCGTGCCCGCA
>JANXQR010000144.1 GCA_025353435.1 Acidobacteriota bacterium
ATGCCGGGGCCCATCTCCAGCGAAACGTCCTTGAATCGCCCGTTTCCAAGGTTCTTGTAGACCAAGCGTTGATTCTTGAATGTCTCACCAAAGTTATAGTGATCGATCTCGGGATAGACATGACCGTTAACCTGCATGATATCGGGCCAGCCGTCGTTGTCGTAGTCTATGAAGGCGCAGCCCCATGCCACATATTTGTTGTTGATGCCGATGCCTGAGTTGAACGAAAGCTCGGTAAACGTGCCATCGCCGTTGTTGTGGTAAAGGTCGGAGGTATCGTCGGCAAAATTGGTCTTGAAGATATCGAACCAGCCATCGCAGTCGTAGTCTGCCACGCCGACACCCATACCCGCCTGCTCGTGACCATCGTCGTTATAGGCGCAACCGGAAATTACGGCAATGTCAGTAAACGTACCGTCGTGATTGTTCTGGAACAGGATGCTCGGTTCGGAGTCAACCGCTACATAGATATCGGGCCAGCCGTCATTGTCAAAATCGTAAGAGACTGCCGTGATGGAATAGCGCGGACCCGGCTTGTGTATGCCTGCTTTTTGGGTAACGTCGGTAAAGGTTCCATCGCCATTGTTGTGGTAAAGAATGTTGATGTCACCTGGCAAACCGCGCGGGCCGCACATAGTGGGGACCCCCTTCCACTGGCAGAAGCTCATATCATCGAGCTTGATTGGAACATCAGGATCCAATTTGACGAAGTTACATACGAATAAGTCAAGGTGGCCGTCACGATCGTAGTCCAAGAAAGTGCAGCCCGTACCCCATCGGCCCTTTGCCTGAGTCACTCCGGCCTTCTGAGTAACATCGGAAAAAGTCCCGTTACCATTGTTGTGGAACAGGATGTTATGTCCCCAGAAAGTACAGAACAGGTCGTCCCAACCGTCGTTGTCGTAATCGCCTACGCACACACCAGTTTGCCACCCAGAGCGACCCAGGCCCGATTTTTCAGTCACATCTGTGAAGGTGCCGTCTCGATTGTTTTTGTAGAGGTGCGTCGTAGGCTCCTTGCCGGGTGGCCAGTGCTCATTGAAACGACTGCCGTTGGTGAGGTAGATATCGAGCCACCCGTCCTGATCGTAGTCAAAGAAGGCAATTCCGCTGCCCTTTGTCTCTATGATGACCCGCTTCTTATCTACTCCGCCCCAGACATTCGGAGTGTGTAAGCCGGCCTTCTCCGCCACGTCAATGAACTGCACCGGTGACGTTGGGGTGGTTGTAACGGCCGCTTGCACTACATTGGTTCCCCATCGCCACATGGGAGTGGTGAGGGTGTCGAGCAACGTGCCGCCGAGTGCGAACATTGATGAGCCGAGGATTCGCCGCCTGGGAATATTCATTCGGGTTTGCTATGCCTCCGCCCATTCCGAGTGAGAAATATTTCGCATGTGTCGTCTTCGATCTTCTTCATCGACGGCTTACTTTTGGGAAGGGATGCGGGACTCTCCCGACACCCTCCTTGACCGCAATGACGGAATCTATCGGGACATTAGTGAGGCGATCAATTTGGCCGCTGGGCCAGGTAATCACCAGGGAGTCAATCTTGGATCTTTTGCCCAGCCCAAAGTGAATGCGCGGGTCGCTTGCGGACATGTAACTGGTACCGCCCTTTGCCTGATCTACACGCACGAGTTCGCCTGAAGTGAGTTTGAGAAGGGAGCCGATGCCGTCGCGGTTGGACTTTGTGCCGATCAAAAGGACTTCAAGCCAATGATTGGCAGTTGCGCCATCGTTGCGAAGGAGTTCCGGAGATTCTCCCCGGCAGTTAACCGCGATTCCCACCGCTCCGTCATTGAAGAAATCCGCAGTTGCAAGCCCCCGCGCCGCCACTGGACGGTTGAAATCCGCGCCTAGCGAGTCTGATGATTTGTCGAAATGACCGCCACCGAGATTGTGGAACATGAGTAGCGGCTCCTTGTAGGAAATAAGGCTGTGATAAAGGTTTACGTTATCCACCATGGCGCCGTTTGCCTGGACGATGTCGGGCCACCCGTCATTGTCGTAGTCGATGTACTTGGCCGCGACGCCGCTAAGTAACATTGCCTTGTTGCCAATACC
>JANXQR010000731.1 GCA_025353435.1 Acidobacteriota bacterium
TCCTGCGCTCGAAGACCTTTTCGTTTACAACGGCTCAGGGGCTCAACCAAAGCGCACTTGGGTCATCGCGCCAGATGTGGATTCATTGGTTTTGCGATGGAACCGGCTCATAGGAGCACCTGAAGAACAAAAAGAGGTGCTCTTTCATGCAACTCTTCGGGACGGTCTACCAGCAGATCGTCACATCAGGTCTGTCGTGAGAGTTTGACCCGAATAATCGACGATAAGGGAGCATGCCTTACACCTGTTCGATACGCCTTCCGCTCGTTCAACCGCCAGTGGATAATTCCTGATTTCCGAGTGATCACTCAGCCGAATGCCGAACTATGGAATTCCGATTCAGACCGACAAGTATTTGCAACAGCACTCTCTCGCACTGCTCCTGCAAACGGCCCAGCAATCACGTTCACAGCTTCTGTTCCTGACCTTGACCACTACAAAGGCTCCTTTGGTGGTCGCGTATTCCCTCTCTGGCGTGACGATAACGCACAGCAGCCGAATCTACCGCCATCTCTGCTTTCGCATCTCAGCGAAAAGTTCTCAGCAAGCAAGACCGCGGAAGACCTCATGGCCTACATCGCCGCAGTGGCCGCGCATCCCGCTTACACAGCCAAGTTTCAGGAGGATCTTTCCACGCCTGGCCTGCGGATTCCCTTGACCGCCGATCCGAAGCTCTTTATAGAAGCCGCAGAACTGGGTCGCCGCGTGCTCTGGCTCCATACCTTCGGCGAGCGCATGATCGACCCGAAGCATGGACGGCCCGCTGGACCGCCGCGACTTCCCACTGCGAGCGCGCCAACCATTCCCAAAGCTGGCGCAATCTCCGGCAATCCGGACGAAATGCCTGACTCCATCAACTACGACGCCGGGAAGGAGCGCCTCTTGGTTGGCCATGGCTTCATCGACAACGTCCCGCTGGCCGCCTGGCAATACGAAGTCTCTGGCAAACAAGTTCTTATCCAATGGTTCAGCTATCGCAAAAAACATCGCGAGCGGCCGATTATCGGGGATCCCCGGCCGCCATCGCCCCTGGGCGACATTCAGCCCGATCACTGGCTACCTGAATACACAACGGAACTGCTAAACGTTCTCAATGTGCTCGGCCTGCTGGTTGAGCTTGAGCCAATGCAGGCTGACCTGCTGGAGAGAATCTGTGCTGGTCCTCTCATCTCCGGGGCCGAACTCAAAGCTGCAGGGGCTTTGGAAGTCCCAGTGGTTCCCAAGGAACCAAAGAACAAGAAGGAAAAGCCCCTTCATCTTTTTGGCGAGTAGCGGGCGGCGAATCCAGGATAAGTAATGTTATGTCGGCCAATGTCTTCTGATCTGTTTAGAAGGGCGATCACGGGCCAGAGCGTCAATTGAGCTCGAAGGTAATCAGTCTTTTTGGGATTCCTGGGGTATGGCGGCCAATTCCGAAGTAACTCGTCCGCGGTCTCCACTAATATGAGCTGCCGGAGCATCGGAAGAGATGCGTTCCGCGGCTAAAGCCGATGTTGATTTTCCGTCGCCGCCGTTGTGCGGAGGTTGAAACCTCCGCCTCCCTCCGCAATCGAATCGACCTTGACCTCCGGTAGGAGAGCCGGCCTCAAACTTCAGGGGGGCTACCTGGTTCGTGTTGTTCGCACCCCAGCCAGGACCCCACAGGGGCCCACCCCAGGACCCCACCAAAGGGTCCACCCTAGGACCCCACCCTAGGCGCAAAAACAAAGGCGCGCCGAAGGTGGGGCACCCGGCCGAAGGTGGGGCACCCGGCCCGAAGGTGGGGTACCCGGCTGAAGGTGGAGCACCCGGCATTTGAGGATACAGCTTGCCCCTGTGCAACGCCCGCCCTCCCCGTTAACCGCAAAGGATACCGCTCCGCCGCTGCTGCCAGTCCCATTTTGAACTTCGTGGAATGAATATTTAACACCGCATGCCAAGGGGCGATATGCTGGCTCCAAGGCATGCCGCAAATCTCTATCCTGCCGGGCAGTCTACTGAGGAGATTTCAATGCAAAGCGCGAGTTGGGCAAAGTGCGGAGCTGCCATTTTCGTTGCGGCGATCGCGATGTGCCTGCACGGGTCGCTGTCTCGCCTCGCATCTCCAAGGGTCCTGGCGGCTACGGCCCTTGCGGCGGAATCCACCTCATCCTCATCCGCAGTGGCCACCTGGGATCGCCAAGGCGCCGCGCGTTACATGGACAGCCGCGAAGTCTGGTGGCAGGCGTGGGATCACGACAAGCGCGACCACGGCACGCGGTGCGTCAGCTGTCACACACAGGCGCCGTATGCGCTGGCACGGCCCGGGTTGCGCGGCGCACTCGGAGAGACCGGCGCGTCGGCGATGGAAACTGCGATGCTGTCTGATGTGGAGAAGCGCGTCCGCAACTGGAAGGACATGCTGCCGTTTTACAGCGATGAGGTTTACGGTACGGGCAAAGAGATCGAGTCGCGCAACACCGAGTCGGTCCTCAACGCGGTCATCCTCTCGAGCTACGACCGCAGCCAGGGACATCTTCGCGCGCTCACGCGCATTGCCTTCGATCACGCATGGGAACTGCAATCGAAATCCGGTCCCGATGCCGGCGCGTGGGTCTGGCAGAACTTCGAGTACACGCCTTGGGAGTCAAAGGAATCGCAATACCATTGGGCGGCACTCATGGCCATTGCGACCGCGAACGCGCCGGACGAATACGCCAATGAGCCCGCCACCGCATCACACCTGCAGGCGTTGCGACTTTACCTGGGAAGCCATTTTGCGGAGCAGCCGTTGTTGAACAAAGTCGTCGCGCTTTGGGCCTCGCACTATTTTCCGGAAATCGTGTCTACGCAACAGCGCGAAGCCCTGCTGGGTACGCTTTTTACGCTGCAACGCCCCGATGGAGGGTGGAGTCTGACCGATCTTGGCACCTGGGCTCGCCGCGACAAGACACCTCTCGAGACGCATCCCGACGGCTATGCCACCGGCCTCGTCACGCTTGTGCTGGAAGAGTTGGAAGCAAACCCGCGCCATCCCAACCAACAATCCGCAACACACATCCGCAGCGGCATCAACTGGCTCATTGCCAACCAGGACAAGACCACCGGCGCGTGGCCCGCATGGTCGCTCAACAAGAATCGCGATCCCCAATCCGATGCCGGCCAGTTTATGAGCGACGCCGCCACAGGTTACGCTGTGCTGGCACTCAACCACGCGCGGCCGTAGACCGCATCAAGCAGGATGCCGCACTTCGCTCATTACGCCGAGCACATTGCCGTCCGGATCTTTCAGGAACGTCATCCACAAATCGTGATCCGGCATCTTCGCAATCAAATGCGGTGCGTCGACAAATTCCACAGCGCGCGCTCGAAGATTCTCGTGCACCGCGTGAATGTCCCCCACCTTGAAGTAGAGGATCGTGCCTCCGCGCGGCGCTTCTTTCTCCGCCAAGCCGATCAGGAGCCGAATCTCCCCGCACTGGAAGAACGCCATTGTCCCCGCATCAAACAGAAACCGCATCCCCAGCGTGTTCTGATAAAAATCCTTGGCGCGCGCCAGGTCGGTCACCGTCAGCGCGATCTGTCCAATGTTGTCGAACTCCACCTTCAACGCTGGTGCTTGTGGTTGATTCGTCACCGTGACCTCTCTTATCTGCGCAAACAACTTTTATCGAAGCTGACACGCAATCTAGTTTCCGTTGGGCAGGTTCGCCGGAAACTCAATCGACACAAGCGTGCCCCGCCCAGGATTGCTCACCACCGTGAACCGCGCATCGCGCCCGTAGAGCACTTCAAGCCGCTCCCGCACATTCTTCATGCCGATCCCCGCGCCGGTCCGCGGCAGCGCGCCTCCTTGCCGGCCCTGGATACCGACGCCATCGTCAGCCACCTCAATCAGCACCCGATTGCCCTGCAATTTACTGCGCAGCGTCACCGTGCCGCCGGCGATGCGCGGCTCCAGCCCGTGCTTGATGCTGTTTTCAATCAGTGGCTGCAGCAAAATGCTCGGCACCATTACGCTGAGAGTCCGCGGGTCGATTTCCTTTTCCACCCGCAGCTTGTCCGCGCCGAATCGCACCACCTCAATATCCAGATAGTCGTCGGTAAACTTCAGCTCCTGGCTGAGCGGGACATGGCTGTCGTGCTCCCGCAACAGTGCGCGCAAAATATTCGCTAGCTTCACGGTCATCTCGCGAGCCAACTCCGGCTTGCTCCGGACAAGTGATGCGATGGAGTTCAGTGTGTTGAACAAGAAATGCGGATTGATCTGGCGCTGCAGCGCATCGAGCCGCGCCTCAAGCAGAAGCCGCTTCTGTTCCTCGAGCTTGAGTTCGAGTCGCAGCGCGTTCCACACCTTCAGCGCAATGCCCACCGTGACCGGCGCCGACAGCCACACCAGCACGCGCAGTCCCCACGACGGCGTATAGAGCGCGAACAGTCGATTCGGATACATCCGCGCAATCCACTCGCGCGCCATCTCCATCACCACGATGATGAACAGCATCAAAAATTGGCGATCGATTCGCGGCTTGCGCAGATTCCTGCGCACCCATCGGTACAGGCTCAGATCGATGAACGGCGTGAACTCCCAAACCTCTTCCCGCTCCACAATCCAGCCCAGCACGCCGGCCGCCAGCCCCAGCGCCGCGTAGAACGGGAGCGCCATGTACTCGTGGTGATACACGGCCGGCCCCGCCAAAATCATGCCGCCCAGCATGGCCCAGCCTGGCCCGATGAGCAGCCCCAGCAAAATTACTGTTTCGAAAGAAATATCGGCAGCTAGAAAATTCGGCACCGTGGTCCGCACCCACACGCCCAGCGTGAGCGGCACCAGGAAAAACGCCAGCAGCGCCGCCGTCTGCCCCGGGCTGCGCCGGTCCGCAAACAGCAGCTTCTGAAACGTGCGCGCCCGCGCCAGAGCGCTGGCCACTGCCGCGGCCACCCCCAGCTTTACCAGCAGCGTAATCAGCAGCAGTGTGTTGGTCACGCCTTCACTCTATCAACTTGCATCGTCGGCACGCTGGTCGAACGCGGTACTCCCGAGCAGCACCGCGGCCCTCGGCGAATTCTCATCGCCGAGGGTTGCCGCCGCTACAGGTTGAACGACTACGCGTATAACTTGCCCTTGGCAATCGAAACACGGTCCAGGGCAGCCAGGCGATTGGCGGAATACTTCATGAGCGCCTTCGCTTTCGGCGTGTTCACCTTCCGACTGTCGCGGTTAATCTGCTGCGCCGCGGCAAGGCTGTCCATCCACTCACGCAGGCTCTTTGACGGGTCCGCCTTGCCAATATTCTTGATGGTCGGCGGCTTGCTGGGATCCACAAACAGCAACTGCTGCCACTCATCTATCTCCGTGTTCACCCATGAAATATATCCGCCCGGCAAAATCTGCCGCGGCCCTTTCAGGGCGCCCGTAAAACTGTAACGCGTCCCTGGCGTGACAACAGGATCGTAGAAGTGCGGAGTGATGAAATCCGACACGGCTATTCCGTTGATTGTGTACGCGAAGTTATTGGCCTCACACGGATCGCAGGCCTCCACCAGGTAGCCGAACTGACCGGTGCCGTCCTGAATCTTTCCCTTCACAATTTCAATCGCTACCGACGACTGCATGCGATTGCCATAGGGATCCACCAGCATCTCGAGGACCTCGTGGCTGGCATCAATCGTCCACGTGTTGTCGTCCTTCGACGCAATCACTTTGGCAAACGGCTGTTTGTGCTTGTCGGAGTGGAAGCCGCCTTCGCCCGGCGGCAACTTGGCAACAAGCTGCACCGGCCAAACGCCTGCTGGAACTTTTTTGGGGTTGGGGAGATACATCACAGTGGCCGTAATCGGCCAGAACTGCGGCAGGTCGCGTTGGACCTGAAGGTTGAGTGCCATGGCGGCGTTGTGGACCAGGTCCACATCGATCTTGCCCGTCATATCGACCAGGCCAATTTGAATTACTGACATAGAACCCCTCCGAACAATATGGTTGCCGGGTATGAGTCGAGGAAGTTGAGAGTGCGCGCCATGCACCATTGCAGCCACGCGCCCCCGCGCTGGACAACGCTGCGGTCACCCGCACCTTCACCAGCAGCGTGATCAGCAGCAGTGTGTTGATCACGCATTCACTCTATCAACCCGCGACCATTTCGCGGGGAATCTAATTTACTCGTTGCGCAGTGCCGCCGTCGGGTTCACACGCGTGGCGCGTCGCGCGGGGCCAAAGGTGGCGCAAAACACGACGACCAACATGATGGCGAGGACGCCTGGATAGACCGCCGGCGCACCGAATGGGAGCAGCCCCTGAAAGATGGAGTTGAACAGCGTGGGCAGCGGCAGCGCCAACACAAATCCAATCGCCGACCCCACGATAGCCACCTTGAAGCTGTCCCGCAAAATCATTCGCGAGATGTCGGCGGCCTTCGCACCCAATGCTACGCGGATACCAATCTCATGGGTTCGCTGGCCAACGGAATAGGCGATGAGCCCATAGATTCCGATAGCGGAGAGAAGCAGTGCGAGGATCGCAAACGAGGCAAGGAGCTTCGAGAACAGCGGATTGCCGTTCCTCTGCAAATCGATCACGCCGTCCATGCTCATCACCCGAAGCAATGGGAGTTCGGAGTCGAGCTTGGCCACGGCGTGCCGCAAATCAGGCGCTAGACTTGTTGGGTCTACGGTCGATCGCAGCATCATTGAAAACATCCCCGTCGGCCGCTGGGCGTATACCTCGTAAACCTCTGGCGCGTTGCGCGGATCTTCCGAGAAGCTTTTGACATCGCCAACCACGCCGACAATTTCTCTCCACCCCGCCGTTGCGCCCGGAGTGTCGAGCAGCACCTGCTTGCCAATCGCATCGCGGCCCTTCAAATACTTCCGCACAAACTCCTGATTCACCACGACCACGCGGGGCGCAGCGGCATTGTCGTTGTCAGTGAAGGTGCGGCCACGCATCAGCGGCACGCCAACCAATTGAAAATACTCGGGCGTAACAATCGCATCGTCGGCAGTGAGCTGCTCGTTGGCGCGCGCCTCCACTTCACCCTTGATGTGAACCGCAACGCTGCCCAGGCCTGACGCCGGCAGGCCCGAGGCTACAGCCGCACTGCGCACACTCGGAATCTGTTTGAGCTGCGCGATCAGGCTCTCGACAAACTGCTGCTGTTTCGCGGTATCACCATAGCGCGCCTGGTCGAGCACAACGCCTGCCGTCAACATGTGATCCTGGTCGAATCCG
>JANXQR010000276.1 GCA_025353435.1 Acidobacteriota bacterium
GAGGAAGAAAGCCACGTGATCCTCGATCGCGCCATCGAGTCCGGCATCAACCTTATCGACACGGCCGATATCTACGGATATCGCAAGGCCCAGGGGACGGGCGCTGGATGGACCGAAGAGATCATCGGCCGCTGGCTCGCCCACGAGAGCGGGCGGCGCGAACGGATCGCGTTGGCGACCAAGGTGTTTAGCCGGATGGGCGACGGCGCGAACGATCAAGGGCTGTCGGCACTGCACATTCGGCGCGCGTGCGAGGACAGTCTGCGGCGGCTTCAGACCGATCATATCGACCTCTATCAGATGCACCACATCGATCGTGAAACCCCGTGGGAGGAAATCTGGCAAGCGATGGATCGATTGATCAGCGACGGCAAGATCCTCTACGTCGGCACGGCTAACTTCCCTGCCTGGCAACTCGCCACAGGCCAACAGGTCGCGGCCCACCGGCCCTTGCTGGGGCTGGCGAGCGAACAGAGCGTGTACAACCTCAGCAACCGAGCGATCGAGTCAGAAGTTATTCCGGCCTGTCGTCACCACGGCCTCGGCGTGCTCGCCTGGAGCCCATTGGCGGCTGGGCTGCTCGCGGGATCGGCGGACCCGGCCAACCAGGGGCGCCGATCCGCTGCGCATGTGCGTGAGCAGGCGGATCACTTAAAGGATCAGATCGAGCGCTACGAAGCATTCTGCGCCGAGATGGGCGAATCGCCCACCACCGTGGCACTCGCGTGGGTGTTGGCCAATCCCGCAGTGACGGCGGCGATTATCGGGCCTCGCACGCGCGCACAGCTTGAGATGAGCCTGAAGGCGCTCGACCTGCGATTGAACGAAGACACGCTTCAGAGGCTCGACGCAATCTGGCCCGGCCCAGGCGAGGCGCCCGAAGGGTACGCGTGGTGAGCGGTTCTCGTAAGAGGACGGACGTAGACACATGACACGTGCTTGAGGGAGCGAGGAATTATGGCAGCTTGACAATCTACCTACTGGTAGGTAACATTCGCCATCATGAAGAACGTTCCGGTCATCGACCAAATTATCGACCTCGCCCAATCCCTGATTCAAACCCGGGGCTATAACGCGATGAGCTACCGTGATTTGGCGGATCAGATCGGCATCAAGACGTCCAGCATCCACTACTACTTCCCGGCGAAAGAAGACTTGGGGCGAGCGGTAATGGCCCATTATCGGCAAGGTATTCGGTCGGCATTGGCCGGCATCGACGCGAAGACCCCTGATCCCCGTGTGAAGATCGAGCGATATGTCGGACTGTTTCGTGAGACTGTTCAATCAGGTTGCATCTGCCTGGGAGGCATGCTCGCAACCGACTTCACCACCTTGCCGCAGGGTGTTCAGACTGAGGTAAGGAACTTTTTTGCTGAAAACGAGGCGTGGTTGGCCAACGTGCTGGAGACGGGTCGAACATCAGGCGCGTTCATGTTTGAGGGATCGTCAGCGGTGAAGGCGTCAGCCGTGTTTGCTGCCTTGGAGGGGGCCATGATCGCCGCGCGCCTTTTTAACGACGACAAACGCTTGGTGAGCGCCGCGGACTGGATGCTTGACACGTTATCCGCGCCACGGTGATTTT
>JANXQR010000317.1 GCA_025353435.1 Acidobacteriota bacterium
CTAAGGCCGGCATCAAAAAACGGCCCATGCCGGGCAGCACGATGTTGCCGATCAACACCACCGCGAACAACAGCGCCACCGCCGGAGACGCGACTCCGCCGGTATGCCACGCCAGCAACCCGATCCAACCCAGGTCGAACACCAGATGCAAAAGCAGCTGCCACCGATGCCGCACCCACGGTACCGCGACAGCCAACAGCGCGGTGACGCTAAGAATGCCGGCGAACAACCACGCGAGACTCACCAGCACGCCATCGATCAGCGCCGTCTTCCGCCCGTCATAGGCGAATACCACGATGCCCAGCGCCATCGCCAACAGCATCAGCCGCAGCAGTTCCTCGCGCTGTGCACCCAGCGCAATGCGAATTCCCAACTCCGTCATGCGCAGCGTCATCAGGTAGGAATGAACCCCATACAGCCCCACCGACGCCAGCATCAGTGACAGCACCGCGAACGCCAACACCACCGTCGCACTCAAGCTGGCATTGATCAGCGACTTTCCAATCGCCTGCTGCAGCGTCAGTACATCCGAGACAGGCAGTTCCGGATCGAGCGCCGCGATCTCCTTTTGTACCTGAATCGAAATCGCCAGCGGATCGGAAACCGAGCGCACCGCCAACGCTACGGTGCCGTTCGCTCCGGAGAGAATCGGAAAATACATCGTGGCCTTCGCTGGCTGGCCCGCATACCACAACGTATCTCCCACCACTCCCACAATCTCGTAGTCGCCCTTCCCCCACGCTGGAGGACGAAGATGCTTCCCAATCGGGTTTTCGCCAGGGAAATACTGCCGCGCGAGTTGGCCGCTCACAATCACCTTGTCGGTTAGAGCGTTGCGGTCCTGCCCCGTAAAGTACCGCCCACTCAGCAGCGGAATCTGCAACGCACTGAAGTATCCAGGATCGGCCTGCCGGAATATCGCCTCAGGACGTTCTTCCCCTGGCTTCAACGGAGGATGCTCGGGACTGGTGAACACGACGTCGCCTCCGTATCCTGTTCCCGGCAGCATCGAACCCAGCGCCGCCCCTCGCACCCCCGGCAACGCACGAACCCGCTCCAGCAACGTTTCGTTGAAGGCGTTCACCTTTTCCGGCTTGTCGTATTTCTTCGCCGGCAAGCTATAGCCCAGGGACAGCACATTGTCGGTCGCGCACCCCACGTCCGTTGCCTGCAGGCGCAGAAAGCTCTTCAGCAAAAGCCCCGCTCCCACCAGCAACACCACCGTCACCGCAATCTCGATCGTCAGCAACCACTTGCGCAGCGTAGTCCGCGACCTGCTTCCGCCCGCCGTCCGCGTCGACGCCTGGAGCGCCGCCAATACCTGCTTCCCGGTAGAAGAAACCGCCGGCAGAAGCCCCGCCATCAACGCTGACAAAAACACCAGCCCGCACGCGAAAGCCAGCACCGTCGCATCCACATGAATGCTCTGCGCGCTGGGCAGTTGCTTCCATGCGGTAGACAACCACTTCGTCGCGGCAAACGACAACAGCACGCCAGCCCCGCCGCCGCCAATGCAGATCAGCAGGCTCTCCATCAGTTGCTCGCGGATAAGCGTGAATCGCGGCGCACCCAGCGCGCTGCGCACAGCCACTTCCCTCTGCCGCGCCGCCCCGCGCGCCACCAGCAGATTCGCCACATTCAGGCAGCCAATCAGCAGCATGCAAACCACCGCGCACATCAACACCAGTAACGGCTTCTTCACATTCCGTGCCAGGTCATCAGTGAGCCTGCGCGGCGCCACATCCTCGGCCACCGGCGCGTTCAAATACTGCATGTGCAGGCGATACTGCAACGCTCCCACTTGGCTGATCGCCGTAGCAAGGCTCACTCCCGGCTTCATGCGGGCCACCACATAGCTGAAATGATGGTCGTGATATTGCAGATTCTCCGGCGGAATTCCCGACGCATACGCAACCCACACCTGAACTCTCGCGTCCGGGTAAGCGAATCCCGCGGGAAGCACACCCACCACCACCCACGGCTTCCCATCCAGATGGATCTGCCTCCCAACAATCGAGGCATCTCCCCCAAACCGGCGCTGAAACACACTCCATGTCAGCATCACTGCGTTGCCGCCCGATTGATCCTCCGCTTCCGTAAAGCTGCGCCCCAACACAGGCTGTACCCCAAGCAGCGGAAACAAATTCGACGAGCCAGCGGCGGCCTGTACAGCTTCCGGGAGTTCCCCGCGCT
Organism: Acidobacteriota bacterium; assembly: GCA_025353435.1. Classification (GTDB taxonomy): domain Bacteria; phylum Acidobacteriota; class Terriglobia; order Terriglobales; family Acidobacteriaceae; genus Telmatobacter. Next base: position 2,194 of record JANXQR010000317.1, read on the forward strand.
CTCCGCTCAGGTTGAACGTGCACCACCGCCAGATTGCCATGTCCTCAAAGCCATGCGTCTGCGCCCGCCAATCGTAAAAATCCGCCGGCGCAACCTCGTTGTAGCTGAATCCAGCCCCATCGCGGCTGGCAGATCGAAAATGCTCATAGAGCATCACCAGCTTGTCCGGATCGCGAAAAGGCATCGGCCGCAGCAGCACCGAGCGCACAATCGTAAACAGCGATGTCCCCGCCCCAATGCACAACGCCATCACCGCAATCGCAATCAGCGAGAAGCCCGGCGTGCGCCAGAGTGTTCTAGCCGAATACTTCAGGTCGCGCCACGCCTTGTCCAGCCATGAAAATCCGTTCTGTTCCCAAAGGGTTTCGCGAGCCTTCAGCGGATTACCCAGCTTGATCCCCGCCCGCCGCCGCGCTTCTTCCGGCGTCATGCCGCGCGCCGTGTTCTCGGCAATCTCCTCGGCCATGAATGAGTCCATCTCCTGTTGAATCTCGGCGTCGGACTGTCTCCTGCGAAAAAATCTCAGCAAGCTCATCACAACTCTCCTTCTAAGCTCAGCCGGGTGCCCCACCCTCGCGACGTTCTTGTTTTTGTCGCTAGGGTGGGAGACCACAATCCTCATTCGGCAATCTGCGGATCGTTACCCATCACCAACCCGATCGCCCGGGTCATCTGCCGCCACCGGTTCGTCTCCCGCACCAACTGTTTTCGCCCCATCGCCGTAAGCTTGTAAAACTTCGCTTTGCGATTGTTCTCGCTCGCGCCCCAATACGAAGACACCCAGCCACGATCCTCCAACCGATGCAGCGCCGGATAAAGCGACCCCTGCTCCACTTCCAGCACATCCTCTGAGGTGCGCTCAATCACCTTGGCAATCGTGTGACCGTGGGCGTCGCCCCCCACCAGGGTTCGCAGAATCATCATGTCCAGCGTCCCCTTCACCATCTCCCCATCCGGCTGACTCTTCTTCATCATCCGCGCTCCCTCCACTCGGACTTCTATGGAAGACCAGCATACACCACTCGAATTCCTATGGGAATCCCCAACTCACGGCCGCTCGTCACATCGCCGATAGGGTCCTTTTGTTCCCTGTTCCCTAGTGTCCCGTCTCTAAAATTCAAAACAAAACAGATGCTGTCATTCTGAGCGAACGGGGCCCCGAACGTTTTTCAGTTCTGGGGTCCCCAAAGAGCGGTCTTTGCTCTTTGGGGTGGAGGTCGGGGGTGGTGAGTCGAAGAATCTGCTTTTGTTTCGTGAGTTTTATTAAGGACTTTAGAGACAGGACACTCGCAACTGTTCCAAACCCGGCGCGGAGGAAGGCGGAGCTTTCATAGGCTGCGGAAAAACTCCTGCGGAGAGAGGAAACGTGTCAGGGCATGACTTCACAGCTTGCTGAAAAACTCGTTTGGGCGGTAGGCCGGGGATTCATCCCCGGTATAAACCACGCAGAATCAATGCGGGCTTCAGCCCCTGAGGTATGCTTTTTGGGGAATTCGCTCCAAACAATGCCTTTTTTCAGCAAGCTGTTCAGCCGCGCCCATAAAGTTCAAAAAACTGGCCGGGCTTTAGCCACTGCGAGATTGATGTTCTGCAGCTTCAGGACTGGAGGCAATTCGTCCGGGACCAAGAGTTCCGCCTCTATATTGGCTCAACAAGCGCATCTGCGATTTTGCATCAAATCTGCACCGGCACTTAAGTACATTGGTGGCATCCACCAAGCGCAGCTAACTTTGGCGAGGTCTGATTTTACGCATTCATACTCGGAACTTCGGCCGGTCCTGCATCGTATCCCTTGACATTCGACAGGAGCATAGTTCATTCTCTTGTCGAGTATCGAGGGAAGAATGCCAACTTCAACTGATTTGCTCCAGGGGACTCTTGATCTGCTGATTTTGCAGACACTCGCTCTTGAACCGATGCACGGATGGGGAATCACTCAGCGTATTCAGCAGGTGTCAAAGGATGTTTTCCAAATCGGGCAGGGATCGCTTTATCCCGCCCTCTATCGCCTCGAATACAAGGGTTGGATCAAAGCCGAGTGGGGCAATTCTGAGAACAACCGCCGGGCAAAGTTCTACCGTCTCACTGTTGCTGGCCGGAAGCAATTGCGGAGTGAAGTGGAGACATGGGATCGCTTGTCTTCCGCTGTGGGCTTGGTCCTGGGCCGAACCGTGGA
>JANXQR010000339.1 GCA_025353435.1 Acidobacteriota bacterium
TCTTGCATTCCACTTACCTCGCGCTAGGACTTTCGTATATCTTCTTTCGCGTCACGCACATGATTATCGATGCCGGAGATGAAAGGGAGAAGCGGCACATTGGGCTTGGCGCTTACCTGCTCTACACTCTCAACTTCACCACATTCGTCTCCGGTCCCATTCAACGCTACGATGAGTTTGCCCGTGATCAGTTTGCCGCTCAACCCATCTCGCTGGGACCCCGCGTGATCGGCTTGCAATTGGAGCGGATTATCCGCGGCTTCTTCAAGGTGAACGTGCTGGCCATGCTATTAGACATGGTGCGGGTTGACGCGCTTGCGCAGATGTCTTACCAGTTGCCGCCTTCGTTGAAGTTATACGCCGCCTTCCGGCTAGTGGTGGCGTATCCGTTTTTTATCTATGCGAATTTCTCAGGGTACATCGACATCGTGATTGCCCTGGCACGGCTGATGCGGGTGCGCCTTCCAGAAAACTTCGACCGACCGTTTTCGGCGTCCTCGTTTCTGGACTTCTGGAGCCGCTGGCATATGACCTTGTCGACCTGGTTCAAGACCTATGTGTATAACCCGCTGCTGATGGCTCTGATGCGGCGTATCTCGTCAACCGCGCTGGAGCCGTTCCTTGGGGTCTTCTGTTTCTTCGTTACCTTTTTCCTGGTCGGCATCTGGCATGGACGCACGTCGGAGGTTCTTGTCTACGGCCTGTTGCAGGGAGGTGGGATTTCAGTCAACAAACTTTGGCAGGTGTTGTTGACGCACCGCCTGGGCCGCAAAGGGTACAAAGCGTTGGCAACCAATCCGATCTATGTTGCGTTTGGTCGTGGGCTTACATTCTGTTGGTTTAGTTTCACACTGTTTTGGCTATGGGCTGACTGGAAACAGATCGATCGAGTGTTCGCCGCGCTCAGTGTGTTTCAGTGGCTTGGCGTATGGCTTGCCATCTGGTTGATTGCGACCGCCGTCCTGGCGCTATGGGAGTGGCTGCGCGCGAAGATGCTGTCGCTCAAGACCGCCGAAGGGCCGGTGCTCATGAGCCGCTATGCGCGTGTCGTCTATGCCTCTGCATTGGGATTGGCTGCACTGGTGATGACGATCCTGCTCAATCAACCGGCTCCGGATATTGTCTACAAGGCATTCTAGGAATGGTGCCTCGCGGCAAATACAGTAATGCTCCGTGACGGGCGGGCGGTACCGCAGCCGATTAGAATTTGAGAGATTGGGGGGATGATGACGCTGGCGACGCGAGCATTCAGTACCATCGACCAGAACCGCTTCGCGTCGGTGTCTGGCGACTACAATCCAATGCACATGGACGCACTGCAAGCGCGGCGCACGCAGGCCGGCGCACCAGTTGTGCACGGAATCCACCTGCTGCTCTGGGCACTCGATTCCTTCCGTACGTCGCAGCCTGAGTTGCCTCCGCTGCGCAGCCTCCGCTCCCAATTCAACAAATTCATTTATCTGGATGAAACTGCGACGGTGTCAATTGCCCAGCAGCGGCCAAGCGGGGCTCGATTAGTGATGTCCGTCGACGGCGCTCCACGGTCAAAAATGGCAATTGACTTTGGCCATGCGGAGGTGGAGTTTCCTGCTTGGCCTGCCGATTTACGGGAGCCGATTTCTTTGCCCCGGCTTGCGCTGAATCTTGATTTTGAACAGATGTCCGGTTGTTCTGGCCGGCTTCTATTTCAGATGACGCCAACGGACGCGGTGCGCATGTTTCCCGCCGCAACGGAATGGCTAGGAGCCCGACGGATCGCTGCCCTCGCGGCCACGACCTGCCTCGTCGGCATGGTCTGTCCGGGTCTGCACTCTATTTATAGCGAGCTGTCTGTGAGCACCTGCGAAGAGTCCGGACGGGAAGACTCACTCGCCTTTCGCGTTACGGAAACCGATCCCCGTTTTCGATCGGTCGATCAGGAGATTGCCGGCGGAGGCATCATCGGAATCGTAAGGAGCTTTGCCCGCACGCCGCCCGCGCAGCAAGCCACGGCCCAGTCCCTGGTGGGTCTGGTCACGCCGGAAGAGTTCACCGGAAGCGTCGCTCTGATCGTGGGCGGATCACGCGGGCTAGGCGAGCTAACAGCCAAGCTGGTTTCGGCCGGTGGTGGTCGTGTCCTGATTACATGGAAATCCGGAGCGGAAGATGCCGAAAGGGTGGCCCAGGAAATCCGTTCGGCAGGCGGTGCATGCGAGACGTTCCCCTATGACGCGCACAAGCCG
>JANXQR010000739.1 GCA_025353435.1 Acidobacteriota bacterium
GGAGACTTTGGAGGCGGCGGGCTTCAAGTTCGACAATCCCCAGGTGAAGAGCACCTGCGGATGTGGTTCATCCTTCAACGTTTAGGGTTGTTGGCAGGAAAGTGCATTGAAGGTTTGGCGATTGCGCGAAGGCCTGTCCCGTTCGGGACAGGCCTTTTCACGTGTCATGGGCTATTGCGGGGGCGGGGTGGTTTCGGGCGGCAGGATGGGAGTGACGGGACCATTGTCGCCGCCATTCGGATTGGTGCCCCCGCCGGGTGGCGGAGTGGTGCCGCTGCCGATTCCTGTGCCGGTGCCTGGCTGGCCAATTCCGGTGCCAGGCTGGTTGAACCCGGGTGCGCCATTGGCAGGCTGACCGATGGTTCCTGCGTTGCCGATGGAAATTGAACGCTGATCGCTCAGAGGGCTGTAAAGGAACTCCCACTCGTCGTAGTGGTTCTTCTTCTTGTAGACCAGAATGGACTGCTTGGCGCTGGCGGGTTTGACACCTACGATACCGGCGCCGCCGAATGTCTGGCCGCCACCGCCGCCCAGGGGGCTTCCGGTGGTGTTGATGGGGGTGCCGTTAGCGTCCGTGGCTCCCGCTGACCCTGCATCGGAGCCCGATCCTGCGCTTGTGCCAGTTGCCCCGGCTGCACCGCTTCCGGTATTCGAGAAGAGCCCGCCGCCTGCCGCAGAACCAGCCGCTCCGTTTGAACCGCCGAGCATGGAACCGGCCCCTGCAAGGCCGTTGCCGCCGCCAGGTCCGATCGCGCCCATTGCACCGCAGCCTGCGCCTGCCAGCGGCTGGCCAAAGAAGCCCATTGCCATGGGTGTCTTGTTCTGGCAGTACATAATCGGCTTCCAATCGTCCTTGCCCGTCATGGGGTCGATGTATTTCTTGCGCAGGAAGCGAATCTCGTTGGTCTTCACGAGCGCGTCCATGTTCGGTGGGTAGGCGTGGAACTTTTTGTAATAAAGCTGAATGGCGCGAATATATTGCTTGCCGCGCTGCATGGTTTCAACTTCGCGATCGCGCTGGATGCTCTGGGCCACTTTGGGCACACCGACAGCCATGGCGATGAGGAAGATGGCGAGCAGGATCATGACCGAGATCAGCATGTAGCCCTGTTCCGAGCGCCCAGGTTCAGATCGTTGCCCGCGTCGGATTGGGGAGGTTTTCTGCATCGCTCACTCGAGCTTTCAGCTGCGAACTGCGGCTGGAATCTCCGTACTTAATTCGCGGAGATTGGCAAGGTCTGCGTGTTGTTGTAGGAAAGGTCAGTCACCTGCACGCTGCCCGGTGAGATATTGCCCACCTTGTAGCGATGATCGATGATCTCGCCCGATTTGGCCATGAAGATGTCATCGCCGTGCACCAGGAATGCTTTGATGGACTTGCCCTTGTCCTGCGAGTACCCAAAATATTTCAGGTCGATGGCGGGTGCTTGCGGAACTGGAGGCGGAACCACCACTGTAATGTTGGGTGCGTTGGGCCGCGCCGGCGCAATTGGCTTTTCGAATCTCACTGGCATGGAATCCGCGGAGAAGATGTTGCGTCCTGTGCCGCGATAATCCACTTCCTCGCTCTGCGCCAGTTTGTCCATGTGGAGCGTGGGATCGACACTGTCGGCACTGATCTTTTCGGCTTCAGGGCCGTTGGCGGGATTTGCCGCAACAGCAGGTACAGCGGAAGCAGGAACCGCTTGGGAAGGTCCGGAACGCGGAGATTTGGGCGAAGCCAACATCCCCCATAATTCCCATACGCCGAATGGAACTGCGATGGCCAGCAGCACTACGAGAATGATTACCTTTTTCCTGTCATCGGTGCCGGTCTTGATCTTCATGGCTGCGCGCCCTCCTCTCCGGAAGGCTCGCTATTCGCGACTGGAGCGGTCATTGGCAGGCCGTTGGGAACATTCTCGGGGCGCAACCAGGTGGACACGCGCAGGCGAAGGTTCACCATTCCGCCCTGCTGTCCGGTGAGGCCCATGGCGCGAATGACAAAGAAGGTTTTATCCCGCTCCAGCGAGTTGATGAAATGCATGATTTGGGGGTACTGTCCAGTGACGCCGGCATCCATCGAAATCTCGGCAAGGTCGCGCCCGGTTGTTCCCTGGGTGTATTGGACGCGCGAGAGCCGGACGCCCGACTTTACTTCGAGATTGCCGATCTGGTCTGCAATCGACGAGTAGTTGGCGGGAATGCGCTTGTCGTAAAAGCTCTTGATATCATCGCGGGTCAGATTCACGCGCTTGTCCAGGCCACGGAGAGGGGCAGTCTGCATCTGCAGCGCCTTCAACTCCAACTGCTTGCCGGCGAGAACGTCTGTCGTCCGCGAACTTGTAGCTGCCCAGTCCAATGCAAAACGGGTGCCCAAAACAATGGTGACCACCAACAGCAAAGCGAGGCCCGCGTAGTGCCAGGTGAGCGGGGAAGTGAGGCGTTCGCGCCACAGCGATCTCTGCGTGATCAATGGGCGCCTCCGGGATGCGGCGGCACCATCTTGTGGGCTGGGCGGGCAGGCATCGAAGTTCCCGAGGGAATGCGCGGTGGCCGAGCAGAGTGGCGCGTGGCCGAAACCTCGTCCAGGCTCGCGTCATGCTGGCTCGTGCCCTTTTGGCTCACTTCTTTTTTTACCCCGTGGCGTTCGCCGGGTGCGGCCGGATTGTAATCCGCCATGAGATCGAAGTTCACGCGATTGGTCAGGCTGACGGGCTCGAGCACCTGGGTGCCGTTACCGGCGGCCTCAGACATTTCGCCGGTGATGCGCGGGGCCAGGAAGCGGCGGGAGCGTTCGAGATTCTGCACCACCTCGACGGCCTTGTCACGCGGTCCGACCACGCGCATGTGCACCGTGATTTTTCCATTTTTGGTGTTGCGGATGGGCTCAAGCGTGGTCACTTGCACGCCGCCCGGCAGTACCGTCTCCAGGTCTTCCATGGCCAGAGTCCATGAGAATGCCTTTTCGTCGAAGAGCCGGTTGAGCGTGGCGGCATGTTCGAGGACCTGGGCGTTGTCCGGCTGGCGAACCAAGGCGTCGTAGTCCTGTTTTTCCTGGCGGACGGAAGTAATACTCGAGTCGACAGAATCTACCCGGGCGCGCACTGCTACAGCCTGGCTGTGGCGCGCATACAGTCCAACGCCAAAGGCGGCACTCACGAGTACGAGCACACCCATGGCGATGCGCAGACGCCGCAGCGTGGGCCCCAGGTCAGTGAACGGCCGGGAGGCCAGATTTGTGGTAATCCGCATGGAACTAGGCTACTCCAGCCAGCGCACCCATTACGCCTGCAAAGCCGATGGGGCCGAGGGTCGTAGCGGCGCCGGTTACTGGCGCCGGGGCCACTTCCAATACGGTAAGTTGTGCATCGGCGATGGCAATTGCAAATTCGCGCGCATCGCCAATCCCCGCATAATGCACCTGCCTGGGCCGGGAACTCAGCTTGTCTTCAAAGTAGGCTGCTGCCACGGCCACGCTGCGCTGCACCTCGGCCACGCGCGCCGCCGGATCTTCAGGAAGCTCGACGGTACGGTAGAGGAGGAGATCGTCGCCACTGGTGATGGCGGTGGTGAGTGCAAGCCGGCTGAGATTCGCGGCCAGAACGGGATGCGGTGAGTCGAGTGCTGCAAGCGCCGCCAGGCTGGAAGGAAGCACGGAGCCGGGCTCGTAGCCTGCAGCTCGGACGGCGGCTTCGTATTCGGCGAGGATTGGCCCGGGCATGACCGTTGCCAGCACTTTTACGATAGCCCCGGACTTTTCTTCTTCACCGTGCTGGGCCAGAACCTGGAAGCTGACCGCGGCGTGTTCGGAATCGAAGGGAACCATCTTGCGCAGGCGGAAACGCAGGACCGGCAGCGCCTCAATTGCCTTGGCGGGCAGGGTATCGAAATCAAGAACAAACACGCGCGCCGAGGTATCTGGAATTATGAGGGTCACGTAACGGTTGCGGGGAGACACCTGCTCGAGTGCCGTGCGCAATGCCTCGGTGACCACCTCGGGCTGGCGCAGATTGGCTTCGGCTATGCCTGGAACGAGAGCTCCGGCGGGCAATGAGGCGAAAGCGTAGACGGCTGACTCGCCGGCCGCCTGAATTGCGGCCGCCAGCGCGCCTTCGGGGGCAAGTTCCACGGCAGCCTGCGGACGTCCGCCGGACTGCGATGAGGTCTTCATGGAGTTTGAGAATTGGGCCACTTGGGTGCCTCTCCTTTGTTCATTTGCCGGGTCCGTAAGTTGCCGTCCCCGCAGGGGCTAAAGCCCATC
>JANXQR010000352.1 GCA_025353435.1 Acidobacteriota bacterium
CCTTGAACTGCTCGATCAGGCCGCTGTTTTTGCCGGAAAAGAACACCGGGTCGACGAGTTGCTGCACCTCATAAGACAGGCCGACGAAGTCGATGGGCATGTGCGGGCCGGTCGCCTCATTTGGGATGTTCAGGATGACCGTGGATGGCGATTGGGACTCGGGCAGCGCCCCAAGTCTGGATGCGGCGATCGAAAGAGCGGCGGTAGTTACAAACTTGCGACGACTGATCTCATTCATCGCTGACAAGGGTAAACCCACCGGCAGCAGGAAGAAAACGTCCGGAATCACGGCGTTCTGCGCTCCCACAAAGTCAGCGCTCGCCGCTACGCCAATTCGATTATCGGGTGGGCCACTCTTCGACCACCACGCCCAGGTTGTTGAGTTTCTGAAGTGCGGCTTCAACGTTGCGGCGAACGGCGGCGCGCTTCTTTTTGTCTGCCAGCGGTGACTCGGCGATCGCTACGACGCGTCCGTACCGCCAGGCACCCGCAGGCAAAGCGATGAGAGCTTCGGCAAGATCCGAGGGCTGAATCTGTAGCTCTTGGCGGCGGGCAGCTTCGGGCCGCAGCATGCCTCCCTGACCGATCGGGCTTGTGTTGGCATCCACCAAATTGATGCGGAGGTCGAGGTAATTGGAGTCGGCGCTGATAAATGGGTTGGCCCATTCGCCAGGCTCATGGATATTGATATAGAGGCTCTTGGTGGGAAGCGGAATCTTCGCGAGTGCTGCGCGTTCGCGGTCCTGCTCCGTGGCTGCTGCCTGGGCCATGTGCTCGGCCTGCACGGCGTTGTGGGCCACGCCAACTACGGCCTGCTCCTGTTTGCGGCATGCTGTAAGGGAAAGGAATAAGAACATGGCTGGCAACAGAGCGACTGCAGCGTCGCGTTGTCCGGGCCTGATTCTGCGGTAGTTTTTCACGGCTTAAGGATAGCAGGGCTCAGACTTGCGGAATCGCGGCCCACGAGCGGCAACAGCGGCTCTGGTATCCTGAGTGGTTTACCCAACCACTGCGCAGGGGAAACCTTGCGACGGGGCAGGGAACCCCCAGGAGGTTGTCGCGGGCGATGCCGGAACATAGAGGTAGGAAACACCATCAGGATCGCGTTGCGGAGACGCTGCGCGAGGAAATTGGGGCAATGCTCGAGGGCGAACTCGTGGACCCGCGAATCGCCTTTTGCTACGTCAGCGAGGTGGTACTGAACCCCGGGGGCAAGTCGGCGCGGGTGTACGTGGCGGTTGACGCGGCGGTGCCAGACATTGCCAAGGCCGAAGCTGACACAGTGGCCGGGCTGGAAGCCGCCAAAGGCTTTATCCGGTTCCAGGTAAAAGAGCGGATGGGTGTGCGGCACGTTCCCGAGCTAGCGTTTTTCGCAGATCGCTCAGGCCGCTTTCAGGCGCGCATTGACGAGCTCATGGATCGCTCGCGGAAGCGGCAGAAGGTTCGGGTCGAGTAGGCACGGATGGATCCCAACGAGTCGAATCCGATTCCAGCGCAAGACACCTCGGTGCCAGCGGAAGTTTCGCGCGGTCATGGGGACGTGCGCTGGGGGACAACGGATCCTGTGCAGAGACAGGCGATCGCGGCGATCCTTGAAGCGATTCGGCAAGGGGAGCGTTTCCTGGTCTGTTCGCATTCACGGCCGGATGGCGATGCAATTGGATCGATGCTGGCCATGGGTATGTTGCTTGAGCAGATGGGAAAACGCGCTGATCTGTTGACGGCTGACCGGATTCCGAATGTCTATCGCGAGCTTCCGGGCGCCGACGCAATCCGCTGTGTCATGCGTGTGCATGGGCCCTACGACGCGGTCATCATGCTGGAGTGCGATGGGCTGGAGCGGGCCAAGCTGCGCGGTCTGGAGCAGTTTTTCCTAATCAACATCGACCACCACACCAGCGCACGGGAGTTTGGCCACCTGAACTGGATTGACCGGGAAGGGGCGAGCGTAGGCGAACTGGTGCACCGGCTCGTGAAGGCGGCGAGAGGCACCGTGACACCTGAGATGGCCACCTGCCTCTACACGACCATTCTTACGGACACTGGCGGTTTCTGCTACGGCGGCACCCGTGCGTCGACCTTCGCCCTGGCGGAGGAGCTTACACTGGCCGGAGCAGATCCTATCCGCATTGCCCGCGACATCTACTTCACGACACCCGCATCGCGTCTCCTGTTGTTGGGAGCCGCCTTGAGCAACTTGAAACGCGAAGGCCGCCTGGCGTGGCTGTGGATCACGGACCAGGACATGGTTCGGACCTGCGCCGCGGAAGAAGATTGCGAAGGAATCGTGAACTATGCCATTTCGATTGCCGGGGTTGAGGCAGCCGCGTTTCTGCGGGAATTGCCTGAAGGCATCATCCGCCTCAGCCTGCGCAGCAAGGGCCGTGTCGATGTGGCAAGCATCGCCGTCAAGCTGGGCGGCGGGGGCCATGAGAATGCCGCTGGCGTCACGCTCGAAGGACCCCTTCCGCGAGCGATGGAACAGATTCTTGTTGAGCTGCGCGCACGAGTGGCTGAAAACTGACCAGGCGGAGGGCGGCGGAGAATCTGTTAGCCTTGTGCTGGCGGGACGCCACCCCTGGCAGAGTCGGCTGGGCGCGGGTCTCATGGCTGACCGCAACCGTTCCTCCAATATTGTGTGAGCAGACCGCAATGCGCACGCACTTGGATGCGCCATTCGATAGGTAAACATCGATCTTGCGGCTTGGAGAACCTCTCGAAGTGGAGACTTTCACGGAACCTCCCGTACCGGTTTCGCCCGAGAGCAGGCGCAAACGGATGCCCACGTGGGCGTCAGTTGCCGAAGCTGCAGTGTTTCTCGCGTTCGCCATCTTTTTTATCGCGTATGGCGAAACGCCCTACCTGGGCGGAGACGGGATCGGCCTCGTGGGCGCTGATGAGCCGCGCTACGCGCAGATTGCCCACGAAATGCTTGTCCGGTTCGACTCCGCACATACGCTCAAGAGCAAATTAAGCGCCTGCGTCACGCCATACCTTTACGGCCATCCGTGGCTCGAGAAACCGGCCCTCTATTACTGGCGGGCCATGGTTGTCTTCCAGGAATTCGGCGTCCACGACTGGAGCGCACGGTTGCCGTCATCCAGTTTCGCCTTCATCATGGCGGCGCTGATCTACCTGCACATGCGACGATTTCGACGAGGCGGACATCTCGACGCAGCCCTGATCACGGTCGGATGCGCGGCGATCATTGGATTCGCCCGCGGCGCGTCGACAGACATGCAGATGGCCGCCCCGCTGTGCATCGGCCTCCTGGGTTGGTATGCCTGGTATGAAACCGACTCAAAGTTCTGGCTGTTCGACATTTACTTCTTCACCGGAGTCGCGACTCTCGCGAAGGGGCCCGTAGCGCCATTCCTCGCCATCGTGATCGTGGTTGCATTCGCGGCACTGCGGAAAGAATGGTCAATACTGAAGCGCTCGCTCTGGTGGCCCGGCGTACTCCTCTACTTCGCCATCGTGCTGCCGTGGTTCCTCGCTGTGCAGCACCAGAACCCCACATTCTTCCGCGAGTTCTTCCTCGAGCACAATCTGGAGCGATTCGCCACCAATCGTTACCAGCACCAGCAACCGTTCTGGTATTACGCGGTGGTGGTCGTCCTTGGCATCATGCCCTGGACCGTAATTGCCGTGCGTGCCTTGTGGGATGGGATAAAGACATCTGTGGCAGAGTGGCGTCTGCGTCACGCCAAGAGTCAGAAGACGAGGGAGCTTCGGCCGGGAGACGCCTTCCCGGAGTTCCTGGTGCTTTGGACGCTGATACCGATTCTCTTCTTCTCATTCTCGAAATCGAAGCTGCCCGGCTACATTCTCCCATCGATTCCGCCCATCACGATTCTTACCGGGGATTACCTGTTCCGTCGCCGCGGACCTGGGCTGAACCGGTGGGAACTCGGCGGCCACGCCATGCTTTCGGGCATCATGACCATGTTCGCGCTGCTGCTGCCATGGTTCGTAGGGCATGGACCCAAATTGCCGCCGGCGCAGCCTCTGCTTGTCGCTCTTGTGGCCGGCGCGGGCGCAGCGCTGCTCATTGTGGTAGTGGTGAACTGGTTCGGGGTCGCGCGACTTCGGTTGGTCACCTCAGGGGTGCTGGTGATTTTGGTCCTCTTCCTCTATGGCGTAGGTCCGGTTTTCGGAATTCCGGCCATCGATGCTACCAAGCGAGTGATTCACATGGTCGACCGCTCGTATTCGGCTCGGCCGTTGGCTGACAGGCTGGCCGGCATGGCGCCGCCTACTGAAACGGTTGCGGTGTTCCGCGTGCGCCGCGACGTTGAATACGGCCTCGCTTTCTACCGCAATCGCGAGGTGGCCAACTACGAAGAAACCGGAGTTCCTGATGAGCAGCACCTGCTGGTGGCACGGGTAACGGGGCGCAACGGCACCGATCTCCACACCCCCTCGGCATTGGAAGAGTACCTGGAAGGCCGTCACTATGAGCAGCTATTCAGTTGGCCGGAACAGGGATTGGAAGTCTATCTAGTCGGCGCAAGATAACACGGCCTGTTGCGTGTCGCGCTCAGTCGTGGCACAGTTAGCGGGAGGCATCCACGTCCCATCACGAAGTGCAGGGACAATGAATTTCAGACGGTAAATAGACCAATTCCCCTACCCCGGGGAAGAGCCGCCGGTTAACGAGCCGTCGCCGGATCTGGAGGGGCATGACACCAGGCGTTTCCCTGGAGATTCTCGATTTGCGGCACTTCACCGCTCCGCTGCTCCGGCCGCTGCTGGAGATTGAGGGAGATGTGTGGCAGGAGCGTCTGCACTGGGATTACCGCACCTCCACGCGCCTGCTAATGCAGTATCTCGATAGCCGCATGCTGCCGGGATATGCTGCTGTCGATGCTGGCCGGGTCACTGGGTATGCCTTTTGCGTTTACGAGGAAACCAAAGCTGTCATCGGCGACGTGTTCGCAATTCCTCATGGAGCGATGAACGGCGGCGGTGTTGACCAGCGACCTCAAACAGCGCTTGAAATTGAGACGACCCTGTTGCGGCACCTGTTTGAAACGCTGCAGAACTCTCCGCACGTCGACCGGATTGAATCGCAGCTTTTGCTGCATCCCTCGGGAGCACATGCGCGCGCCTTTCGCGAAGCTGGATTTGAGGTCTATCGCCGCCTCTTCCTGGTGCAGCCGCTGGCAGGCATGCCATCTGCGCCGCCCGTCGATTTGCCGCCTGAACTCGAGATGCGCGTGTGGCGCGACGACGACTTGAACTCCGCGGGCCGTTTGATCTCGGAAGCGTACGCAGAACATCCTGACAGCGTGATCAACGATCAGTACCGCTCTCCCCATGGCTCGCTCAGGTTCCTGCATAACATCGTGCGTTACTCAGGATGCGGCGTGTTCTCTCCGCAGGTGTCGCACATCGTGCTGGAACGGGCCACGCGTGACATTGTGGGATTGGTGCTGGGCTCACGCGTAAGCGGAACCAGCGGACACATCACGCAGCTTTGCGTTCGTCCGCACTATCGGCGCCGTGGGTTGGGTCGTATGCTGCTGGGCGTGGCCGCTGCGGCGTTTCTCCGCCAGGGCTTGAGCGAGGTTTCGCTGACCGTCACTGAAGCCAACTCCCGCGCCATCGAGCTCTATCAGAGCGAGGGATACGAGTGCCAACACACATTCGACGCGGCGGTGTGGAAGCGCAACTCGATCGGCTGATGGCGTCCGCGATTGATCGGCGTGAAATCTTCGCCGGCAGCAAACCTACTTCTTGGGCCGCTTGTAGAACGGCAAGGCGACCTGCTTCGCGCGCACCTGGTTGGCGCGCACCTGCACCAGCAAATCTCCGCCAGCAGCCGCAACCTCCGCGGGCACCAGCGCCATCGCAATATTGGTCTTGAGGAATGGCGCCGGCGATCCCGATGTGATCACGCCAATCTCGCGTCCTTGCAGATCGAGCACTGGATAACAGTCGCGTGCAATGCCGCGATCCGTCATTTCAAGCCCGATGATTTTTCGCTTCGGACCGCCGGACCCTTGCACAGCCTGCAATGCTTCGCGGCCGAGAAACGGGCCCTTATCGATCTTCAGCCAGCGATCGAGCCCGGCCTCCAGTACATTCACGTCTTCTGAAATTTCATGGCCGTAAAGGCTCATGCCGGCCTCAAGCCGCAATGTGTTGCGCGCACCCAGGCCGCAAGGCCGGATACTGAACTCCGCGCCGGCTTCCATCAGCGCGTCCCACATCTTCACGGTGGTCGCCTCGTCGGCGGGAATGTAGACTTCGAAGCCGTCCTCGCCGGAGTAACCAGTGCGCGCAATCATCACGTTGGGAATCCCTGCAACCGTTCCCCAAGTGAACCAGTAGTTCCTGATCGCCGCCAGGTCCACCTTGCTCAGCTTCTGCAGCGTCTCCAAAGCGCGCGGCCCCTGCACCGCAATCTGCGAATAGTACTGAGAATAGTCGCTGATGTGGATGCCGGAACGCGCCCCGACCTGCTTGCGGATCCACGCGTAATCCTTGTCTTTGGTGCCTGCATTCACCACCAGCAGGTAGTCGTTCTCGCCGAGCCGGTGAACCAGAATGTCATCGACAAACGTCCCCTCCGGCGTGAGCAACGCGGAGTAGTGCGCCTGGCCATCCTTCAGTTTTGAAGCGTCGTTCATGGTGATGTGTTGCACAGCGTCGAGCGCGCCAGGGCCGCGAAACTGGATCTCGCCCATGTGGCTCACATCGAAGAGCCCCACGCCCGTCCGCACTGCCATGTGCTCCGCAATCAGCCCTCCGCCGTTGCCCGGATATTCCACGGGCATGTCCCATCCTCCGAAGTCGACCATTCGGGCTTTAAACCCACGGTGTGTCGCATTCAGGGCAGTCTTCTTCAGAGCAGGGGCAACAGGGATTGCGGGAGTGGTCATGAATCATCCTCTCATTGGAAGCCCGCAGTTTTGCAGCCTGCGATCTTGCGTTCCGTGCCGCTTCCTTCACCACGATAGGGAGTCCGCTATCCACCGGTCAAACCGCAGCGCCGGGGCTTACGATGGAGTGAACAGCGGCATGGAGAACTTGGCAAATGAACGTAGTTCGCGCAGTCTTGATGTTTGGCGTTGGAATCTTCGCAATCTATCGCGGATGGATGATGCACGCAGGCGAAAGGGCCTGGCTGGCGTACGGACTGGGCGTAATCGCCATCGCACTTGGGGTGTGGCGTCTGATGCGTAATCCGAATAAGCCTCTGGTTTAACTCCGACGGTGGGAGTCTCGACCGCAGTCCCGAGCCGGTCGAGATTGCGGCCTAGGATTCGATTGCGTAGAGTGAGCACGTGCAGGTGCATTTGAACTACGCTGTGGCACCCCGTCTGAGCGGAGTCACAGGGCTTGAGCAGGCTTAATAAGGGTTTTCCCGGTCTTGTGGCCTTTGGTAACATGCGCGGTCGTAATCACTTGGGTACACTGCCGTCATGTCGATCCTGAATCAGTACCAGATTTCCACACTTTCCTTCGACGAGAAGGTATCACTAATCGACGACCTGTGGGCCAGTATGGATTGCAACCAGGTCGGTTTGGCACTGGACAGCGCGTACGACCGGATGCTGGAACGGCGCCTCGCCACGTGCGACGAAGAGTTGGATATCCTGCTTACACTGGACAATGCGAGTCGACAATTGCGGGAAATGCTGGCCAGTATGGCACCGGCTGAAGCTAGAGCGACGAACGCCGCTTAGTGCCTACTTCCGCCGCGCTCGCCAGAATGAGCTGGCGCTAAGATATAGAAACACAAGCATCAGCCCCGCTGCCATAAGGAACTTCGGGTGATCCGGCCCCTGCGCGTAGTTTGACCGCATCCTCCACACCATCTGGCCAAACACAAGCACAAATAGCAGGAAGAAGACACCCATCACCTCAAGGAAGACGATGCCGCCGACTCGGCGAAACGGGCGAAAGAACCCCCCCATCCCCCGTGCCACATTGGCTGTTGCGCTTCCGACCTGCCGCCCCGCATGCCTCTCACTAGCCGGTCCGCCCACGCCGGCAACCGTCACCGGCCGCGCGGGAGAATTGCCCGGCGACCCGGCCAACCGCTGCCCGGCCAGTCGCCCGGCCACCCGGAGCCCGATACCCAAAACCCTGCCAACCGTCTGCGGTCTCATCCCGTCTATGATGGTAGCAGCGAAGATGGGAGCGCGAATTTCGCCCGACTCCTTGCCCCAGGCAGTTGCCCTTCCTTCGCAGCAGCATTAAGGTAAATAAAATCCCATTCCGCTTCCCGCGCCAAATCTCGCGCAGGCCGCCCCGGAGGTATTCATTGACATCCCGTTTGCGCGAACTTATTCAGCAGCTTGGGGAGGCAATTCACGAATCGGTCATTGAGAGCGAGCAGATCGCAGGTGTCGTTCAGGACATCCGCAAGCATGGTTTTGACGTCCTGCTCATGCTTGAAGCCACCATCGGCCTCAACGAAGTGACGAAAGAGTTGGAAGGTGGAGACGGCGACGAGGAAGGCGAAGTACCATTCAATCAGAATGACCGCGAATGGCTGCGTTCCCTGCGCATCTCGGTGGAAGGTGAAGAAGAAGGAGCGTCCGAGAACGACACGGATTAGCCTTTAACATCTGGCTTTGCGGCCCCGTCGGAACTATGCGGACTTTGCGGTTGGTCTGCCGGACGCGGCCGTTTGAGAAATGATCAGCTAGCCCTTCAGCACTACTCGGATGTTCAACTCCTTCAGCTGCTGCTCCGTCACGCTGGTCGGCGCGTCCGCCATCAAGTCGGTGGCCTTGGCGGTCTTGGGGAACGCAATCACCTCGCGCAGGCTCGGCGCTCCAGCCAACAGCATCACAATCCGATCTAACCCCAGCGCAATCCCACCATGCGGGGGCGTGCCGTACTCCAGCGCATCCAGGAAGAACCCAAAGCGTGCTTTGGCTTCCTCTTCACTGATTCCGAGCGACGCAAAAATCTGCTGCTGCACGTCCTTCCGATGGATACGAATCGAGCCTGAGCCCAGCTCCATCCCGTTCATCGCCAAGTCATAACAGTTGGCGCGCACGCTGGCCGGATCTGTGACCAGGTTGGCCATATCAGCGTCGTGCGGTGCAGTAAACGGATGGTGCGCCGGCATCCATTTGGCCGCGCCCAGGTCATACTCGAACATCGGAAAATCAACAATCCAAATGGGTTGGAACGCCGCACTGCCGTCGATCGCTTTTCCGGGCCTATTCCCGCTTGGTGGGTCGGCCTCGGCCACCACACGCTCAGTCACAACAAAGCCGGAGTGGCGGTCGGCGTACTTCTTGGCCAGTTCGGTACGGAAGTTTCCCGCTGCGGCGTAGACATTCATTTCGCGCTCGCTAAGCCGGCCTTCAAATTTGGTGTCGCTGGCCTTGATGTGGTGCGCCGGGTCACCCGCCACGACAATTACGAAGTCAGCCTCCGCCGCTCCGGCCAGCTCCCGCACCTTTGCCGCAGCTTCAGGAAATCCCTTGGCAAGCCGCTTGAAATCGTCAATGAACTTGGCACCCTTGTTCTTGTCGAACATGGGATGGTTGTCTTCGCGTTCCTTGCGGCTCAGTTCGCCCACATTGAGAATGCGCAGCGCCACCACGGGCAGCGCCGGATCAATCTGCAGCGTCGACAAATTGTCGTCCGAAAACGCCGAGCGAACGTCTGTCAGCCCCGGCAACCGCATGTCCGGCTTGTCGCTGCCAAACTGCCGCATCGAATCGTCGTAGGTGATCCGCGGAAACGGAGCAGGCAACGTGACGCCTGCGGCAGCAAACGCGGCCACCAGGAAATTTTCCACGACCGCAAACACGGTCTCCTGCCGCGGAAAGCTCATTTCCAGATCGACTTGGGTGAATTCGAGCTGCCGGTCGGCGCGCAAATCCTCATCGCGGAAGCACCGCGCGATCTGGAAGTAGCGGTCAAACCCTGACACCATCAGCAGCTGCTTGAAGATTTGCGGCGACTGAGGGAGCGCATAAAACTTGCCCGGGTTTACACGGCTCGGCACCAGAAAATCGCGCGCACCCTCAGGCGTTGACTTGTTCAGAATCGGCGTCTCGATCTCCAGAAATCCTTGTCCGCTGAGGCTCTCGCGAATGGCCCGAGTGATCTCGTGACGCACCCAGAAATTGCGCTGCATCTCCGCCCGGCGCAAGTCCACGAAGCGGTACTTGAGCCGCGTTTCCTCGTTCTGGATGGCCTCATCGGCCGGGGAAAACGGCGCCAGCCGCGCGTCGTTTAGAACACGAATTTCGGTGGCCTCAATCTCGATTTCGCCGGTCGGCATCTTGGGATTGATGGCGTCTTGAGAGCGCAGCCGCACCTTGCCCACAGCGGCAACCACGTACTCGGGCCGCACTTGTTCGCCCTTCAAATGGCCATCCGGCGTCAGCTCTTTATCCAGCACCACCTGGCAGATTCCCGAGCGGTCGCGCAGGTCGAGAAAGATGAGGTTTCCGTGGTCGCGGCGCCTGTTCACCCAGCCCATCACGACTACCGGTTGACCTGCGTCCGCGGCGCGCAATTCGCCACACATGTGCGTTCGTTCGAGTGTTCCCAAAAAGTCGAGCAATTGCTGTCCTTCTACGCGTTCGCGGGTGCAGCAAGAACTGCCGCAAGCTCCGCACGCGGAACCTTGGTTTGTGTGCCGGTGGCGAAATCTTTCACTGTCAGGATACCGGAAGCCAGTTCGTCTTCGCCCAGGATGACGATCCTTCGCGACACCTTCTCTGCCGTTTCAAACGACTTCTTCAGCCGGAAACTGCCTTCGCCCAGTTCGACCGTCAGCCCAGCCCGGCGCAGTTCCCGCGCCAGCGCCAACGCCGCGGGGTTCATCCCTTCGCCGAGCGGCGCGATATACGCGTGTCCCTTCTCGGCTACGAGTGTATCGAGTGCCTGCAACGTGAGAACCAGCCGATCCTCACCCATGGCGAAGCCGATTCCCGGAGCCTTTGGTCCCCCGATCGCCTCGCTCAGCCCGTCGTAACGCCCGCCACCCAGCAACGCATTCTGGGCACCCAGGCCGCCGTGCGTAAACTCAAATGTGGTGCGCGTGTAGTAGTCCAGACCCCGCACCAGCCGGTGATTGCGCGTATACGGCACGCCCGCCATATCCAGCGCCGCCGTGACTGCTGCAAAGTGGTTCTTCGACTCCTCATCGAGCGAGTCGACAATCTTTGGCAGCGTCTCGATGATCGGCTGATCTTCCGGGATCTTGCAGTCCAGCACACGCAGCGGATTTGTAACGGCACGCCGCTGGCAGTCCACACACATCTGCGGAGCAAGCGGAATGAGTGCGGCTCTCAGCGTCTCGTTGTAGCGTGCCCTATCCGCGGACGACCCTACCGAATTAATGTGCAGTGTCCAGCCGCTGATGCCCAGCTCATCGAGCAGTGACGCCAGCATGTCCAGCACTTCGGCGTCGCGCAGGGGGCTCTCGCTCCCCGATGACGGCGGCCCAATAACCTCCGCGCCAATCTGCGAGAACTGCCGGTAGCGCCCCTTCTGCGGTCGTTCGCGCCGGAACTGCGGTCCAATGTAGTAGAGCTTCTGCAACTGTCCGGTCTCGCCCAGCTTGTGTTCAATGTAGGCGCGGACTACGCCAGCCGTATTCTCCGGCCGCAGCGTGAGGGTCTGCGTCTTCTCGCTCTGCGCCCGCGCCCGGTCCTCCCACGTGTACATTTCCTTGGAGACGATGTCGGTCTCTTCGCCCACACCGCGCGCAAACAGCGCTGTGTCTTCGAAGATAGGCGTGCGAATCTCGCCGAAGTTGTAGCGTGCAAACACGGTGCGCGCAGTCGCTTCAATGCGGTTCCACAGCGCAGTCTCCGGCGGCAACAGATCGCGCGTCCCGCGCACGGCTTTCAATGTGCTCATAACTTACTCAGTGTATCGAAGTGGGGATCGGATTAGCCGGCACCTGGCCTCAGAGCATAGTGCCTACAACTCTTCGTTGAGGATGGCTTCCAGATCTCTCGCGCCATAAAGTACATGGACGATCAGCAGGACCTCGTCTTGCGACGAATAGCGATAGAAGACCATATGCTTTGGAAACCCTGGAACGAAAACCCATCGCAGCCCTGCCAATGCCGGACGCCGAAATTGGCAGAGTGCACCGCGCTCGGGCATATTCATCAGGGATCGCACGCCCTGATCGACGGCAGACTCCCATCGCTCAGCTAATGAGTTTTCCGCAGCCTGCCGGTAGTAGTCAGCCTGCTCAATGATCGCCAGCGCGGCGACTTCGGAAACCCGCAAATCGATCACGGACGGCCAAGCTTCTCCCGTAGGAGCGAAACCAGCGACCGTCCATTCAACTCTTCCGGAACGAGCGCTATTTCTCCCGACTGCAGAGCATCGAGCAGCTCAGTCTCCAGCTTGGAGCGCCGGTGCTCCTTGTCCTGCCTGATCAGGTTGCGGATGAACTCACTCGGAGTGCCAAAGTCGCCCGAAGCAACACGGTCTTCGACATAAGCCTTGAGCGGGTCAGGCAGCGAGATATTCAGTGAATTCATTGTCATTCTTTCATTTTATGCCATTTTATGAAGGTCGTCCATCGAATCCGATTCCATCTCGGCTGCATCCTCAATTACCCCACTGCATCTAAGCCCCATGGAATACCGTCTTCTCGGAGGCTCTGGCCTCAAGGTCTCAGCTCTCAGCTTTGGCGCCGCCACATTCGGTGGCACCAACGAGTTTTTCAAAGCCTGGGGCAGCACCGAAGTCGACGAAGCCCGCCGCCTGCTCGACATCTGCCTTGAAGCCGGCATCAACCTCTTCGACACCGCAAACGTGTACTCCGACGGCCGCTCCGAAGAGGTGCTTGGAGCGGCTCTCAAAGGCCGGCGCGATCAGGCTCTCATCTCCACCAAGGCAACTTTTCGAATGGGTGATGGGCCAAACGACGTCGGCTCTTCACGTTTGCATCTGCGCCGCTCGCTCGAGGGCAGTCTGAAGCGTCTCGGCACCGACTACGTGGACATCTATCACCTGCACAGCTTTGACGCGCTCACGCCGATCGATGAAGTTCAGGAGACGCTGAACGTCTTCGTCCGCGAGGGCAAGGTGCGATACATTGCATGTTCCAACTTCTCCGGATGGCACCTCATGAAGTCGCTCGCCGTCGCCGACCGCTACGGTTGGACGCGCTTCGTTGCGCACCAGGTCTACTATTCACTGTTGGGCCGTGAGTACGAATGGGAGCTGATGCCGCTTGGCGTCGATCAAAAAGTGGGGGCGCTGGTCTGGAGCCCCCTCGGATGGGGACGCCTCACGGGCAAGATCCGCCGCGGCCAGCCACTGCCCGCACAGAGCCGCCTGCACAAGACAGCCGAGATGGGGCCTCGCATGCCCGATGAGCATCTCTACAGAGTGGTGGATGCTATCGACGAGATTGCCGCCGAGACCGGCAAGTCCGTTCCGCAGATCGCTATCAACTGGTTGCTGCAGCGGCCCACGGTTTCATCGGTTATCCTCGGCGCCCGCAACGAAGAACAGCTCCGCCAAAACCTTGGATCAATTGGATGGAACCTGACCGCCGAGCAGATCGCCAAGCTTGACGCGGCCAGCGCCGTTACTCCCACCTACCCCTACTGGCACCAGCGCAATTTCCCGCAGCGCAATCCGCCGCCGGTGTAACCGCAACTTCCAATATCCAGACTGGATGACTACCCACTTAAAACCGACATAGGGCTATCATTTGTCTATGTTCAAACGAGTCTTGATTTTGGTCGCCATCCTTGCCTTTCTGGGATGCATCGGCTCTGTGATCTTGGGCTCTCTTGGCATCGATATTCACTTCCGGTGGTAGCTGTGAACCTGGCAGACGTCAACCGGCGATTCGCCGCACAAGAGCAATGCGCAGCGTATTTGCAGACCTTACGCGCTTCGTGGCAAATCCGCAGCAAGGATATTCATCGGCGTCACGCCCCGCTGGCGCAGCGCACCCAGGCTCAGCGCGGCATTGCGCTTTGCCAGCCGGCGGCCGTATTGATCCAGAACTATCCTGCAATGAAACCACTTAGGCGTTGGAATGCCCAGCGCCCGATACAGCAGAATCTGCCGCGCCGTCGACTTCAGCAGATCGGCTCCGCGCACCACTTCAGTAATGTGCATCATGGAATCATCGGTAACGCACGCCAACTGGTAGCTCGGCGTGCCGTCGCGCCGCCAGACCACAAAATCGCCGAAATCCTCGCCGGCAACAAATCGCTGCCGTCCCAGGTTCCCGTCTTCGAACTCGATCACTTCGCCATCGGGAACGCGAAATCGCCAGTTGAGGCCGTCGGGCAACTCCATCTCCTGCCGCGTGGGCCCTGGCAACTGCGGCGTATAGTTCAAGCTTTGGCGGCAAGTCCCGGGATAGAGCGGCTCATCTTCGGGCGGCTCCACCGTGCTGACCGACTGGCTGGAAGCCTCGTGCGGAGCGCCCAGCGCAAATTGCAAATCCTTGCGCGAACAGCGGCAGGCAAACAGGAATCCGCGTTGATGCAGCTTTCGCCAGACTTCCAGATAAAGATTGCGCCTCTTGCTCTGCAAATACGGTCCGAACGGACCGCCCTTGTCCGGCCCTTCCTGCCAGCGTACGCCCAGCCAGCGAAGATCCTCGTAAGTCGCATCGGCGTACTCTGACCGGCTTCGATCCGGATCAAGATCTTCCATCCGCATCACCAGCGTGCCGCCGGCATTGCGTGCCCGCTGCCACGCCGTCCAGAAAGTGCGAGCGTGTCCAACATGCAGAAAGCCAGTGGGAGAAGGTGCCAGCCTTCCCCGATAACCCGATGACTCGAATGGGATTGTGCTCGCCATGCTGCCATTGATTCTAGGCAGCGGCGAATTCGGGGGGTATAGCGTCTTTGGTTCGTTCGGCGCGAATTGCGGATGCCGCCGAGTGGCAACCCGCCTTCAGTCGCCCTCGTTATGGTGTGCGTGATGCCGATACTCATCGAGCTTGCCGTTCAGGTGATCCGGATCAACTGAAACCTGCACCACGTCCAACTCGTGTCCGCTCGAGTCCAGAACGAAAAGCCCCATGCGTTGCCCCTCGGCATGCATGAAGATTAGCGTCTGCGACTCGCCATTTCGGCTGGTCTCGCGAATCACACGCTCCCACTCGGGTCCAAGCTTCTGCTCCACCATGCGATTCAGTTCCTGACCGTCCATCGATGCTGAGAAGTCTTCGAACTCCGCTACATGCACGTTGCTTACGCCGCCCTGCGTAGCCTTGCGAGCGACAAAACTGATCAGGCCCATGAAAGGAATGCGGGTAGCATGCGAGTGGTATTTGACTTCAATGGTGCGCACGATTCCATTGAATCCGCCTTCGCCGCCGCCAGCCAGCACGGTCACAGGCACAAGCAGCGCTACAAAACAAATCAGTACAAAGATCATCCGCTTCATTCCCCGCCTCCCTTCTTGTCCTTTACCTTCGCGTCCTTCTGCAGGTCACCCAACGCGCCCAGACCGCTAAGTCCCTTCAGTTTTCCGAGATCCTCCATGCGAATGGGCCCGAGGATCAGCACGATCGTCAACTCCTTGGGATCGGCCTCCAGCACAAAGATTCCGTGGCTCTCGCCGTTCACCATCTTCATCATCACGTCGGTGGTCTCGCGACCCTTGTGCTCCCGCTCCCGCACAATCGGCGACCACTCGCTGGTCTCGAAAGTCTTGCGCAGCTGATCGATCTGGTCCATCGAGTACTCGCCTTCCTTGTCGAACTCGTACTCGCGAACATAGATGCCCTGCAGGCCCTCAATCAGCTTTCGCGTCGCTGCCTCATCCTCATCTTTGCCGTTCATGAACTTGGCCGCGAAGCCCAGCATGTTCTTCCCCAGCGTCACTTCCGTCACATCGGAAGCGCGAGCCGCCAGTTCCTTCTCAACCCCAGGAGGAAGCAGCAGCGGCGAATCCTGCGCGGCCGCCACCGCTGCCGCCCCCAGCACCAGCGCACCCAATTGCAATAATCTGCTTTGCATCGACATAGCCCTCATTCTCCTCCGCGGTCGTGAGCCGCCAGCCTCGTATTCACTTGGTTCAACGCGCGTCCCGTGATGCGCAGCGCGATCATCACCTGGCGTCGAGCCTCTTCACCCCTGCGTCGCTCTTCCCGCCGCTCGAGTCCCCACCGCAAGCCTCCACCCAGCAACGCCACAATCACCAATGTCGCGGCCAGGCGCATCCATACCATCTGGTTCGGACGCCCACGCTGAACCCTCCGCTCCATCACCCGCCGCTTCAGACTCGGCGGGGCAGGCCGGCGTTCCAGCGCTTGTTTCAGTTCCTTCTCAAAATCGTCCATCTCTTCATGCACCACGGATAAACTCCCTTAAATGGTTCGTTGCCTTCGAGCGCAGCAGTTTGAGCCCTCGCTGCAAATGACTCTTCACCGTCGCCACCGGCGCATCCAAAGCCGCCGCAATCTCCTCCGGCAGCATGTCTTCCTGGTAGCGAAGAATCAACGCCGCTCGCTGCGCCTCCGGAAGCGTCGTAAGCAGATGTTCCAGGCGCGTGCCCACTGGCGACAACCGCTCTTCTGCCCGAGAAGCATGTCCTTCCTCGAGCTCGACCCACAAATCCGTGCACCGCACCTTGCGCCGCCTCAGAGCATCCGTCGAGCGGTTCATTGCCACCTGCCGTAACCAGAAACGCGCATGGTCGGCGGACTTCATCTTGCCCATATGCACGTCAAGTTCCAGAAAAACGTCCTGCGCAATCTCTTCCGCCAACCCGCGATCGCCGGTCATGCGCAGCGCCAGTGAAAACACCATCGACTGGTGCTCATCCAGGAGTTGCTCCAGATCCGGTTGCCAGTCATGCGCCATGGGTTTCGCTTCTACTCTCTTATCCGCACAGGAATGCGCGAGGGGATGCAGAGATTACGCGAAGTAGATGAAAAAGTTCAGCGCAAAGAAAACCGCCGGAATGCCGGAAACTGAAAAGCTCGCATTAATCGATCCCGCTTAAGTGCTATTTGATCTTCCTCAAGTTGGTGACCCAAATCACTTGCATTTCCCCACCGTTGGGGTAATCTCACTAGTACATACCAAGGACACGTATTTTTACCCATAGCCGGGCATACACCAAGCAAGGCGCACGATGTAACCGGAAATTACAATTCGACCCACCGCGTGCTTAGACGGAGTTATATTATGCAAACTGCGGCTCATCCTCTCGAACCATTCTTCCAGCACGAAGTAACCACTATCTTCGACGGCAAACTTGGCCTCAACGATCCAGAACTGACCGGCTACGTCGCGCGCGTGCTGTGCAACTTCTCTGAAGAGGGCAGCCTCTTCCTCTCGCGCCCGACGGCGGGCCATCCCATTGAAGAGCTGGTGTCGATGATCCGTGCCTCCGATCCCGTCTACGGGTCCGCGCCTTCTTTTGACGCCGAGCGGAGCATGCGCAAGTACATTGGCGACTACGCGCTATTCGTCGCCGGAATGGTTCCTGAAGCTCTCGACTGCGACTACAGCGGCCCGGCAAGGCATCCTTCGCTTGGCGAATTGATCCAGGCCGGCAAGGAAAGCTATTACATCGTGAGCCAGTTCAACGTATTCGAGTACAAGAAGGAAGCTCCTTTGTTCGCGCGGCTCTCTGACCAGTTTGAGCGCTATGTGCTCGGTCTCGCGCTGGTTCGCGAAGAGCTGGGCAAGCGCCTCGCGATGGCGCCGCAGTTTGGATGATTGCCTACGGATTCAATTTCAGGCGCGCGTTCCGGATTCGGGCGCGCGCTTTGCAGTCTCGGGCTTGATTTGCCAATAAAATATGGTGGTCCCTATTGACCCGCGCAACATTTCCGATACGCTGATTGTCAAAGTAATGTAAATGAGCCTTGCGCTGGAGCAAGATTTCTTCACAAGGCTGGGAGCACAGTGGTTCAACGATGCTCTTCAAAGCGATTCCCCTGGATTCGCTCGCAGGAGGTCTCTATGCAACCGCAGCAGATTAATCCGCTGGAGCAGTTCTTCCATCAAGCCGTACGCAACAGTTATGAGGGCAAGCTCGGCCTCAACGATCCTGATGTGACCGGCTACGTCGCTCACCTGCTCACCGAATTCTCCCACTCCGACAAGCTCTATAAATTTCGCGACGAAATGGGCCGCCCCATCGACGAGCTCCAGTCGCTCATCGACGCCTCCGACCCCATCAACGGCTCCGCACCGTCGTTCGATGCGGAACGTATGGTGCGTAAGCATATCGGCGATTACGCATTGTTTGTTGCCGGCATGTATCCGGAAGCGGTCGAGCCCTGGCGTCGCCGCCGTCGCAACCATCCGTCGCTACAGGAACTCGTCAACACCGGCAAGGAAAGCTACTACATTGTCAGCCAGTTCAACCTGTTTGAGTACGAGCAGGAAGCGCCGCTCTTCAGCCGTCTCTCTGACTGGTTCGAACGCTGCATCCTCGGCTTGACGCTGGTACGCGACGAGCTCAACAACCGCCGTCTATTGCTCCCGCC